>JAKAZC010000032.1:9198-14452 GCA_021826655.1 Actinomycetes bacterium
TCAGGACGTCCAGGCGGTCGTGGGTGGCGAGGAACTCCTCGGCCAGGCCCCGCACCTGGTCGAACTCCCCCATGTCGGCCAGCAGGTAGGACACCTCGGCGTCGGGCCCGGCCCGTCGCACCGCGGCCACGGCCTGCTCGGCCCGGTCGTGCCCACGGGCGGTCAGCACCACCTCGGCGCCCAGCCGGGCCACTCCCGCGGCCGTCGCCAGCCCCAGTCCCGACGTCGCCCCCGTGATCAGCACCGTCCTCCCGTCGAGCCGGGGCGGCGGCGTCCACCCGGCGGTGCGGCTGCGCACCGCCGGCCCGATCGACGAGAAGCTCCCGACGACCGTCGCCTCGAGCGCCGCGTCGACGGCCGAGGCCACGGCCCCGCCGGCCTGGGGGCGGTCGCGGGCCACGGCCGGTCCCCCCAGGGCGGCGCGCAGCCCGGCCAGGCCCTTGTCGCCGATTCGGTCGAAGAACAGGCCGAGGATCGGATTGGCGAGGGCGAAGCCGCCCTTCAAGGTGAGGACTGCGTCGTAGGTGAGGATCGAGCCGCCGTCGGCCGCGGGAACCACCGTCATGGTGTCTTCCGACCGGATGGTGTCCGACTCCCCCAGAAGCACCACCCGGCAGGGGGGCTCGAAGGCCACGATCCGGTAGTCGAGCGGGGTCGTGCGCGAGCCCACCTTCACCTCGAGGTGGAAGACGCTGCCCAGGCCGACCGGGCCCGGGCCCAGGCGCTCGGCGGTGGCCGTTCCCGGGTCCCACTCGGCGTTGTTGGCGAAGTCCGCCATGTAGGCGAACGTGTCCTCGGCCGACCGGGTCGAGATGACGGTGCCCCTGTAGCGGGCCATGTGACGCCTCCTCGCGGCCCCGGGGTCGAGCGCCGGGGGGTCCTGGGCATCGGGACGGCCGGACCGCCCCGTCAAATATACTGGGCCATCTGCGGCTTCGAAGCGGGGTCATCCCGATCGGACGCCTGCTCCGAACTCAGGTGATGGGTCACGAGGATGATGGGAAGCGGGCCGGCCGGATGAAGATCGCGATCGTGGGCACCGGGGTCTCGGGCCTCGTCTGCGCCCACCTGCTGGGCCGCTCCCACCATGTCACCCTCTTCGAGGCGGACGACCGGGCCGGGGGCCACGCCCACACCGTGCGGGTCGACCTGCCCGACGGGTCCTTCGACGTCGACACCGGCTTCCTGGTCTACAACGAGCGGAACTACCCGGGGCTGGTCGCGCTCTTCGACGACCTCGGCGTCGCCACCGAGCCGAGCGACATGAGCTTCGGCGTGTGCGACGAGGTGAGCGGGCTCGAGTGGAAGGGCAGTTCGTTCGACACGGTGTTCGCCCAGCGCCGCAACCTCGTCCGCCCGTCGTTCCTCCGCATGCTGGCCGACATCGTCCGGTTCAACCGACGGGCGCGGGCCCTCCTCGAGGGGCCCCCCGACACCTCGGTGTCTCTCGGTGACCTGCTGACGTCGGGCCGGTGGTCGTCGCAGTTCCTGGACTGGTACCTGGTTCCCATGGGGTCATCCATCTGGTCGGCCGACCCGTCGACCTTCCTCGACATCCCCGCGGTGACCTTCGCACGGTTCTTCGCCAACCACGGCCTCCTCGAATACGGAAACCAGCCGGACTGGCGCACGGTGACCGGCGGCTCCAGGCGGTACGTCGACGCCATCTTGCGCACCCTCGGCACGCGCGTCCGCCTCGACGAGCCGGTCACCAAGATCACCCGGACCGCCGACGAGGTCGAGGTCCACACGTCGGCCGGCCCCGAGCACTTCGACCAGATCGTCGTGGCGGCCCACAGCGACCAGGCCCTCGACCTGCTGTCCGACCCCTCCCCGGTCGAGCGAGAGGTCCTGGGGGCCATCCGGTACCAACCCAACCGGGCCACGCTCCACACCGATGTGCGCCTCCTGCCGGCCAACCGCAAGGCGTGGGCCAGCTGGAACTACCACCGGGTCACCGACCTGCCCACCCGGGCCACCCTGACCTACCGACTGCGCAGCCTGCAGGGCATCGCGTCCCGGGACGAACTGCTCATCACCCTCAACCGCGACGACGCAATCGACCCGGCCACGGTGCTGCGGACGTTCGACTACGCCCATCCGGTGTACGGCGTGGCCGCCATCGCCGCGCAGGCCCGCCACGAGGAGCTCAACGGGCAGAATCGCACGTGGTTCGCCGGCGCCTACTGGGGGTACGGCTTCCACGAGGACGGCGTCCAGAGCGCCCGGGTCGTGTGCCGCAGGTTGGCCGGCGAGGACCTGTGACCGCGGGAGCGCCCATCACCGCCCGGGCCCCGACCTCGGCGCTGCGCAGCGCCGTCTACGAGGGACGCGTCGCCCACCACCGGTTCACCCCGGTCGACCACCGATTCACCTACCGTATCGCCCTCGTCTACCTCGATCTCGCCGAGGTCGAGTTCGTCTGCCGGCTCCATCCGCTGTGGAGTGCCGAGCGGACCAACGCCGTCTCGTTCCGCCGGAGTGACTTCCTGGGGGACCCGGGGGTGCCGTTGGACACCGCCGTACGGGCCGTGGTGGAGGAGCGGACCGGCCGGCGTCCCACCGGTCCCATCGCCGTGCTCACCCAGCTCCGGACGTGGGGCTGGCTGTTCAACCCCATCACCACGTACTACTGCTACGACGCCAGCGGAACCAAGGTCGAGACGACGGTGGTCGAGGTGACCAACACACCCTGGCACGAGCGGACGGCGTACGTACTGGAGGGCACGGGGACGCACCGGGTGGCCAAGGGCATGCACGTCTCACCCTTCCTGCCCATGGACCTCACCCACCGGTTCACCATCGGCGTGCCGGGCGAACGACTGGCGCTGGCCGTCGACGACTACCGGGGTGACGAGCGGGTGTTCACCGCCTCGCTGACACTCACCCGCCTGCCGGTGGGCCGCCGGGCCCAGGGACGACTGTTGTGGCGGTTCCCCCTGATGACCGTGCGGGTGTCCTGGGGCATCTATCGCCAGGCACTCGCCCTGCGCCGCAAGGGCCTACCCTTCCACCGGCATCCGGACCGGGAGGCGGGAGCCGGCGGGAGCGAAGTCACGTCGTCCGCGCCCCGTGCCCCGCTGCGGCCCACCGGGCGCAGACGGGTGAACTGAGCATGGCGGAACTCCCGATCGGCTGGCTGGGTCCCCGGGGCGGCACCCTGATCGCCACCCGTTTCCTCCGGTTCATGGCATCCCACCTCCACGGGGGGACGCTGGTGGTGGTCGACGCCGACGGTACCCACCGGTTCGGAGACGGGCCCCCCGAGGCCACCATGGTCGTCCACGACCCCTCCGTCTACTGGAGCACGCTCCGTCAGGGCTCGGTCGGGCTGGGAGGCGACTACGCCGACGGCCTGTGGGACTGCGACGACCTCACCACGCTCACCCGGGTGCTCAACCGCGGCCTCCGTCCGGTCACCGCCGTCCAGGACCGGGTCGGCCAGGCGGTCGGCTCCTCGACCGACTGGTTCCGGCGGCTCCGCCCACCGTCGAAGCACGTGGACCGCCACAACATCCGGTCGCACTACGACGTGTCGAACGACTTCTTCTCCCTCATGCTCGACGAGACCATGATGTACTCGTCGGCCGTGTTCACCGACCCCATGGTCAGCCTGGCCGACGCCCAGCGGGCCAAGCTGGATCGCCTGAGCAGGAAGCTCGGACTCGGCCCCGACGACCACGTGGTGGAGATCGGCACCGGATGGGGAGGCTTCGCCTGCCATGCCGCCGCCTCCTACGGCTGCCGGGTGACCACCACCACCAATTCGGACGCCCAGTTCGAGTTCGCCTCGAAGCGGGTGGTCGACGCAGGCCTCGCCGACCGGGTCACGGTTCTCAACCGGGACTACCGTGACCTGTCCGGGACCTACGACAAGCTGGTCTCCATCGAGATGATCGAGGCCGTCGACTGGCGCCAGCACGACACGTTCTTCCGCACCTGCGCCGGCCTGCTCCACGACCAGGGGATCATGGCGCTGCAGGCCATCACCGTGGAGGACCGCAGTTTCGAGCGGGCCAAGAACGGGACCGACTTCGTCCGCGAGTACATCTTCCCCGGCGGGTGCATCCCGTCGATGGAGGCGATCACCAGGTCGTTGCGTCGGGCCACGCCGATGACGGTCGTCGACGTCGAGGACATCGGACGCCACTACGCCGAGACGCTGCGCCGGTGGCACCGGAACCTGGAGGAGCAGGCCGACCAGGTCAGCGCCCTCGGACTCGACGACCGGTTCCAGCGGCTGTGGAGCTTCTACCTCTGCTACTGCGAGGGTGCCTTCCTCGAGCGTCACATCAGCGACGTGCAGATGGTGATGGCCATGCCGGGTTGGCGGGCACCGATGTCGGTGCGCGAGGGCGGCGCCGCCGTCGGTGGACGTTGATCCCCGTCCCGAACAGGACCGTCCCCGACTACCCGACGCTGCGGATCCGATCGGGCTCCCAGAAGGCCCGGATCGCGGCCAACCTGCCGTCGGGGCCGCGCCGGTAGCTGTAGACCCCGTCCACCTCGACGGCGCTCCCGCCGACGAGCCCGATGCGGATCGTCCCGACGTTGGCGACCTCGTCACCGCACAGGAACGACTGGCGGATCGTGAACCGGATCGACTCGTTGACCCCGATCACGTTGTCGTAGAAGGCGGCGATGGCCTCCGGACCATGGTGGCCGACACCTTCGGGGTCGAACGCCGAGGGACCGACTGGGTCCTCCACCACGGCGTCGTCGGCGAAGAGTGCGAGCCACGCCGCGCGGTCGCCCGCCTCGACGGCGGCCATGGAGGCACGCCCCAGGTCGCGGGCGCTGGGCCCGTCGCCGGTACCGGCCGTGCTCAACTGCCCACCTTGGCGATCACGTCGTCGGCGAAGCGCCGGAGGTTGTCCAACTTGGACTGCAGCGGTTCGATGTCCGGACCCACCTCGTACGGCCAGCGGAAGCCGACGATCACGTCCGTGACCCCCTGCTCCTCGAGCCGATGGATGCCGTCGGGGGTGAACGCGTCGAGCGAGATCACGTGCACCTCGAAGGGCCGATCCGCCGTGCCCTCCTCGTCGCGAAGCCGGTGGAGTTCGGCCAGCAGTCCCGGGAGGTCCGCAGGGTCCCCACCCCCGTGGAGCCAGCCGTCACACCGTGCCGCCCGGCGCAGCGCCGGGGTTGCGTGTCCGCCGACCAGGATGGGGAGCGGCTCGGTGGGGACCGGGCTCATCATGACCGAGGGGATGTCGTAGCACTCGCCGTGGTATTCGAAGTAGCCCCCCGC
>JAKAZC010000033.1 GCA_021826655.1 Actinomycetes bacterium
CCTCGGACTCGGCCGCCTGGTCTACGTCTACGACGACAACCACATCACCATCGACGGACCCACCGAACTGGCCCTGGACGACGACCCGGCCGAGCGGTTCGCCGCCTACGGGTGGGCGGTCGACGACATCGGCGAGGTGGCCAACGACCTCGACGCCCTCGAGGCCGCTCTCCTGCGCGCCCGGGCCGACGAGGAGCGTCCCTCGCTGATCATCCTGCGCAGCCACATCGGGTACCCGGCGCCGGACCTGACCGACACGTCCAAGGCACACGGCGATCCGTTCAGCGACGAGGAGGCGGCGAAGACCAAGGCGATCCTCGGGCTCCCCGTCGACCAGACGTTCTGGGTGCCCGACGACGTGCTCGCCATGTACCGGTCAGCCGTGCCCCGGGGTCGCGCCCTGCGAGACGAGTGGGTGGCGCGCCTCGACGGCTGGGACGGCGACCGTGGGCTGTTCGACGCGGCCCTGGCCGGTCACGGCGCACCCGGATGGGAGGCGCGCCTGCCGACGTTCGCCCCGACCGACGGCCCGATGGCCACCCGCAAGGCGATCAAGGCCGTGCTCGACGCCACCCAGGACGGGCTGCCCGGGCTCATGCCGGGTAGCGCCGACCTCACCGGCAACACAGGCATGGCGCTGGCCGGGGCGACCGCCCAGTCCGCCGCCGACCCCGGTGGGAGCCTCGTCCACTACGGCATCCGCGAGCACGCCATGGGCGCGATCATGACCGGGATGGCCTGTCACGGGGGGACCATCCCCGTCGGCGGGACGTTCTTCGTCTTCTCCGACTACATGCGCGGTGCGGTGCGGGTGGCGGCCCTGTCGCGCGCCCACGTCGTCTACTCGTGGACGCACGATTCGGTGGGCCTGGGCACGGACGGCCCGACCCACCAGCCCATCGAACAGCTGGCGGCCGTCCGGGCCATGCCCGGCCTGCGGGTCATCCGGCCGGCCGACGCCAACGAGACGGCACAGGCCTGGCGCATCGCCGTCGAGCGGGACGGCCCCACCGCCCTGATCCTGACGCGTCAGGACCTCCCGGTACTCGAGGCGACGGCCGGCCTGGCCGCCCCGGGCGTGTCCCGTGGTGGCTACGTGCTCGCCGACCCGGTTGACGGACCCGCCCAGGTGGTCCTGCTGGCCACCGGCAGCGAGGTCTCCCTGTGTGTGGATGCCGCCCGTCTACTGGGTGAGGCAGGCACCCGCGTCCGGGTGGTGTCCCTCCCGTCCTGGGATCTCTTCGCGGAACAGGGCGAGGACTACCGCGACCGTGTACTCCCTCCCGGGGTGCCCGTGCTGTCGGTCGAGGCCGCGTCGACCTTCGGATGGGAGCGCTACGCGGACGATTCCCTCGGCATCGACCACTTCGGGGCGTCGGCCACCGGTGACGTCGTCCTGCGCGAGTTCGGCTTCGATCCCGTCCACGTGGCCGCCCGGGCCACCGCACTCCTCGAGAGGACCCTCCGATGACCACCCTCCACGACCTCCACGACCTCCAGGGCCAGAGCCCGTGGCTCGACAACCTCCGGCGCGACTGGCTCCAGGACGGCACGTTGGCCGGCCTCGTCGGGCGGGGCATCCGCGGGGTGACCTCCAATCCCACCATCTTCGCCAAGGCCATCAGCGGGCAGGACACCTACGACGGCCAGTTCCGCTCCCTCATCGCCACCGTCCCGGTCGAGGACGCCTACTGGGACCTCGTGGTCACCGACATCCTGGGTGCCCTCGAGGTGCTCCGCCCCGTCTACGACTCGTCGGGCGGTGGCGACGGGTTCGTGTCGGTGGAGGTGGCACCGTCCCTCGCCCACGACACCGAGGGGACGATCACCGCCGCCCGGGGGCTGCACCAGCGGATCGACCGGCCCAACGTGCTGGTGAAGATCCCGGCCACGCCGGAGTGCGTGGCGTCGATCCGCCAGATGATCGCCGAGGGTCGCAGCATCAACGTGACCCTCATCTTTTCGATCACGCGCTACGGCGAGGTCATCGAGGCCTACCTGTCCGGGCTCGAGGCCCTCGCCGCCGGCGGCGTGGACGACCTGTCCGGCGTGGCCAGCGTCGCCTCCTTCTTCATCAGCCGGGTCGACACCGAGGTGGACAGGCGGATCGAGGCGGCGGTGGCGGGTGGTGCCGACGCCGGGCTGCTCGCGCTGCGCGGCACGGCCGCCGTGGCCCAGGCCAAGCTCGCCTACGCCCTGTTCGCCTCCCGGTTCACCGGACCCCGATGGGAGGCTCTGGCGGCCCGGGGCGCCCGCGTGCAGCGTCCCCTGTGGGCCTCGACGTCCACCAAGAACCCCGCCTATCCCGACCTCGCCTATGTGGACACCCTGATCGGCCCGGACACGGTGAACACCATGCCCGACGGCACCGTCGCAGACTTCCTCGACCACGGGACCGTGGCCCGCACGGTCGACGCGGACGTCGGCACCGCCCGGTCGGCCATCGAGCGACTGGCCTCGGCCGGCATCGACATGGAGGAGGTCGCCGCCGTACTCGAGGCGGAGGGCGTCGCTTCGTTCGCCGCCTCGTTCGACGACCTCATGGCCTCGTTGTCCGCCAAGGCCGGTGCGCTCGGCGCCCGCTGATTCCGCCCGACCGCCCGACCGCCCGACCGCTCGACACGGCACCCGGGGCGCAGGACCGGCGCACCCCAGCAGTACAACCAACCCCCCCCCACACGGAGGAGCACCCATGAAGATCGCAATGGTCGGACTCGGCAAGATGGGCGCCAACATGGCCCAACGGCTGATCGAGCACGGGCACGAGGTGGTCGCCTTCGACCTGAACGAGGAGGCCCGCGCCGCCACCGCTGCGTTCGGCGCCCAACCGGTCACCACGCTCGAGGAGCTGGCCGCCGCGTTGGAGCAGCCCCGGGTGGCCTGGGTCATGGTGCCCGCCGGCGCGGCCACCAACTCGACGATCACCACGCTCGCCGCGCTCTTCGACGCCGGTGACGTGATCATCGACGGCGGGAATTCCAACTACAAGGAGACCGCGCCGCTGGTGGGGGAACTGGCCACCCTGGGCATCGCCCTGGTGGACGCCGGCACCTCCGGTGGCATCTGGGGACTGAAGGAGGGCTACTGCCTCATGGTGGGCGGGACCCCCGAGGCCGTCGCCGTGTGCGAACCGGCCTTCCTCGCCCTCGCCCCCGACGGTGGCTACGCCCATGTGGGCCCGCCTGGGGCCGGCCACTTCGTCAAGATGGTGCACAACGGCATCGAGTACGGCCTGATGCAGGCCTACGCCGAGGGATTCGAGATCATGTCCGAGGCACCCGAGTTCGACCTCGACCTCCACCAGATCGCCGCCATCTGGCGCTACGGGTCGGTGGTGCGGTCGTGGCTCCTCGAACTGGCGGAGCGGGCCCTGCGCCCCGACTCCGGATTCGACGACATCGAGGGGGTGGTGGCCGACTCCGGCGAGGGCCGGTGGACGGTCGAGGAGGCCATCGACCGAGGTGTGTCCGCCCCGGTCATCTCCTCCGCCCTGTTCGCCCGGTTCGCCTCACAGAAGCCGGACGCCTTCGGACTCCGGCTGGTCTCGGCCCTCCGCAACCAGTTCGGCGGCCACGCATTCACCACGGCCGACGGGACCAGCACCGGAGAGACGGGGACACCGAAGTGACCACCAATCCCGAATCCATCGCCGCGGCCATGGACGCCGACCGGGACCCGGGCTCGGACACGTCGAGCGCGGCCCGGGCCGCGCGACGCTCGCTGCCGCCGGTGCTGTCCAAGGCGCCGCCGGTGGCCATGGTCATCTTCGGCGCCTCCGGCGACCTCACCGGGCGGAAGATCCTGCCCGCCCTGGCCCGACTGGCCGACCGCGGCGTCCTCGACGACGGCTTCACCGTCATCGGCGTGGCCCGCACCGAGTGGAGCGACGACGAGTTCCGCGCCCACGTCACCGAATCGACCCCGGACGGTGGCCCCAAGTGGCAGGCACTCACCGCGCGGTTCAAGTACGTGACCGGCGAGTACGACCACCCGGACACCTTCGACCAGCTCAAGTCCCATCTCGACGAGGCCGACCGGATCGACGGCACCGACGGCAACCGCCTCTACTACCTGGCCACCATCCCGAGCGTGTTCGGGCTGGTGGCCCAGGCCCTGGCCAAACACGGGTGCAGCGGTCCGGGCGACGGGGGGACCTTCGCCCGGGTCGTCGTCGAGAAGCCGTTCGGCCGCGACCTGCAGAGCGCGCTCGAACTCAACGACCAGATGCATACCGCATTCGACGAGAGCCAGATCTACCGGATCGACCACTACATGGGCAAGGAGACGGTCCAGAACGTCCTCGCCCTCCGGTTCGCGAACGCCATCTTCGAGCCCATCTGGAACCGTCGCTACATCGAGCAGGTGCAGGTCACGGTGTCCGAGAGCCTCGGGGTGGAACACCGGGGCGGCTTCTACGAGACCGCGGGCGCACTGCGTGACATCGTCCAGAACCACGTCATGCAGGTGTTGTCCCTCACGTTGATGGAGTCGCCCACCAGCACCGACGCCGACCGCATCCGCGACGAGAAGGTCAAGCTCCTCCAGGCCATCGACATCCCCACCCCGGACGAGGCCGTCGACAAGTCCGTCCGCGGCCAGTACACGGCGGGAACCATCGCCGGGGAGCCGGTCGTCGGCTACCGCCAGGAGGAGGACGTCGCTCCCGACAGCCAGACGGAGACCTACCTGGCCCTGCGCCTCCGGGTCGAGAACTGGCGGTGGGCCGGGGTGCCCATCTACGTCCGCACCGGAAAGCGCCTCCCCGGACGGGTCACCGAGGTCGCCCTCACCTTCCGCCAGGTGCCCTTCCTCCTGTTCGACCACCGGTCCAGCCGGGACCTGCGACCGAACACGCTCGTCCTCCGGATCCAGCCGGACGAAGGGATCAGCCTGGAGTTCGGTGCCAAGATCCCCGGCGAGAAGTTCCACCTGCGGTCCGTGGCGATGGAATTCTCCTACGACGAGGCGTTCGCCGGGGCCGAGGCGGCCGACGGCTACGAGCGGCTCATCCACGACGCCATGGTGGGTGACGCCACCCTGTTCATCCGGTCCGACGAGGTCGAGCAGGCGTGGCGCATCGTCGACCCCTACCTCCAGGCGTGGTCCGAACCCGGCGGTGCCCTCCACTTCTACGAGGCCGGCACGTGGGGTCCCCACATGGCCGACCTGCTGGTCGAGCGATCGGGGGACGAGTGGCGCAATCCCATGGTCGACCTCGCCCTCACCGGCGACGAGTCCGGCCCGCTCTCCCAGTGACGCCGTGAACGGGACGGTCCGCCTGGTCCGGTCGGTGCCCGACGCGTTCGCCGACCTGGTGGTCGACTCGATCGCCGGCGCTCCCGGCGGCCGCACGCTCTTCCTCTCCGGTGGCGGTACGGCAACCGAGTGCTACGCGGCCCTCGCCGCCCGCACCGGCATCGACTGGACCGGGGTCGACGTCTACCTGGGCGACGAGCGGTGCGTACCGGCGGACGATCCCGACTCCAACCACCGCATGGTCGCCACCACCCTGCTGGCCGCAGTTGGGCCGGTCCACGCCGACCACCCGATGTACGTCGACGGGCCTCCGGACGCGGCGGCCGCCGCCTACCAGGCGTTGGTCGCCCCGCTCCCCGACCTGGGCCTCGTCCACCTCGGGCTCGGCCCCGACGGGCACACGGCCTCACTGTTCCCCGGTACGGCCGCCCTGGACGACCTCGATCCGAGCCATCTCGTCGTGGCCAACCGGGACCCGAGCGGGCGCAACCCGTACGAACGGCTGACCCTCACCTACCCCGCCATCGGTCGGGCGCGCCGGGTGGTCTTCACCGTGTCGGGCACCTCGAAGCGCGACGCCCTCGCCCGCATCGCCGACGGCGAGGACCTGCCCGCCGCCCGGGTGGCCGGACCCGACGTGCTCTGGCTGGTGGATGCCGCCGCACTGGGCGACCTGCCGCCCGACCGGACCGGATGAGGCGTCGTCACCCGACCCACGCCACGACCGTGCCACCCGGCCGTGGGTCGGAACGCCTCCGGTAAGGTGACCCCGATGCCCGCCACCCCCGGTCCCCGCACGTCGCCCGCCGCCGCCGCCGCCGACCGGGCCGGGCTGCGGGCTGAGCTCATCGGCGTGCCGCTGCCGGAGCTGGTGGACCGGGCAGGGGCGCTGCGTGACGCCGTCTGGGGCACGCGGATGACCTTCTCTCCGAAGGTGTTCATCCCCCTGACCATGCTGTGCCGCGACCGGTGCGGCTACTGCACGTTCGCCAAGGCTCCCGCCCGCCTCGAGTCCGCCTACCTCCCCGTCGACGAGGTGCTGGACATCGCGCGGGCCGGGCGGGCCGCGGGGTGCCACGAGGCGCTGTTCACCCTCGGCGAGGCGCCCGAGGATCGCTATCCGGCCGCCCGTGACTGGCTGTCGGACCACGGCTACGCGTCCACGGTGGAGTACCTGGCCGCCGCCTGTGCGGCGGTGCTGGCCGAGACCGGCCTGCTGCCCCACGCCAATGCCGGGGCGCTCGGCGCCGACGAACTGGCCGTGCTCCGTCCGGTGTCGGCCGGCCAGGGGATGATGCTCGAGTCGCTGAACCCCGGCCTCGACGCCCATCGCTCCGCCCCGGACAAGGAGCCGGCCCGGCGGCTCGGCACCCTCGAGGCCGCCGGTCGCCTTCAGATCCCGTTCACCACCGGGCTGCTGGTCGGGATCGGCGAGTCCCGCGAGGACCGGCTGGACACGTTGGAGGCGATCGCTGAGGCCCACCTGCGCCACGGCCACGTCCAGGAGGTGATCATCCAGAACTTCCTGCCCAAGGCGGGAACGGCGATGCGCCGGCACCCGGCCTGCCCGACGGACGAGTTCCTCTGGACCATCGCCGCCGCGCGCCTCCTCCTCCCGCCCGACGTCCACCTGCAGGCCCCGCCCAACCTGTCCGACGACCTCGGACCGCTGGTGGCGGCGGGGATCGACGACTGGGGCGGCGTGTCGCCGGTGACCGCGGACCACGTCAACCCGGAACGGGCCTGGCCGGCCCTCGGGATCCTGCGCGCCGCCACCGAGGCGGCCGGGCACACCCTGGCACCCCGGCTCACCGTGTACCCCGAGTTCGCCCTCGACCCGACCCGGTGGCTGGACGGTGCGCTGCACTTCCCCGTGCTGGACGCCTCCGACGCCGAGGGACTCGGGCGCGACCACCCGTGGGCGTCGGGGGGCGAGTCCCTTCCGCCCGACCTGCTCCGCCCCTTCGTGGCCACCGCACCGGGTGCACCCCTCCGGAGCCCCGTGCCCGGACCCGTGCCGGCCGGGGGTGCCGTGGCCGAGGTGTTGGCCGGTGTCCTCGCCGGGGAGACTGTCGGCGAGGACGAGATCGTCACCCTGTTCGGTGCCCGCGGACCGGAGGTCCGGGCCGTGGCGGCGGTCGCCGACCGCCTGCGGTCCAACACCGTGGGCGACGAGGTCACCTTCGTCGCCAACCGCAACATCAACTACACCAACGTCTGCACGTTCAAGTGCAGGTTCTGCGCCTTCTCCAAGGGTCCGCTGTCGCTGAACCTGCGGGGGGCGCCCTACCTGCTCGAGCTCGGCGAGATCACCGACCGGGTGGCCGAGGCCGAGGCGATGGGGGCCACGGAGGTCTGCCTGCAGGGTGGGATCCATCCCGACTTCGACGGCGACTACTACCTCCACGTGATCCGGGCCGTGCGCGAAGCGTCGGCCACCATCCACATCCACGGCTTCACCGCCCTCGAGGTGACCGAGGGGGCCCGCCGCTCCGCCATGCCCCTGGCCGACTACCTGGTGCTGCTCCGCGACGCCGGGCTCCGCACCATCCCGGGGACGGCGGCCGAGATCCTCGACGACGAGGTCCGTGCCGTCCTCTGCCCCGACAAGATCGACACCGACCAGTGGCTGGAGGCCCATCGGACCGCCCACTCGGTGGGGCTCAACTCCAACGTGACCATCATGTTCGGAGCCGTCGAGCAGCCCCGGTCCTGGGCCCGGCACCTGGTCCGTACCCGGGCCCTCCAGCTCGAGACCGGTGGGTTCACCGAGTTCGTGCCGCTGCCCTTCGTGCACATGGCCACGCCGCTGTACATCCAGAGGCGGTCCCGCCGGGGTCCCACCTTCCGCGAGACCCTGCTCATGCACGCGGTCGGCCGGATCGCCTATCGGGGTGCCATCGACAACATCCAGCTCAGCTGGGTCAAACTCGGGGTCGCCGGAGCCCGCCAGTTACTGCGGGCCGGCGTCAACGACCTGGGTGGCACCCTCGTGGACGAGAACATCTCGCGGGCGGCCGGGGCCAGCCACGGCCAGATGATGGACGCCGACGGGTTCCGGGCCCTGGTGACGCCGCTCGGGCGGACCCTCGCCCAGCGCACCACCCTGTACGGCCGGATCGTCCACCCCGACGACCAGGGCACCGTACTCGCCGGCGTCCACTGAGGTGGCCGGTTCGTCGTTCGAGCGCGCGGGGTTCGACGAGGCGATCGACGGCTCCCCCGGGGCCACTGCGGGAGGAGGCGGACCCACCCTCGAAGAGCGCGTGGAGCGTGCGCCCACCCCCACCGAGCGGCGTCTCTTCCGGTCCCTGCTCGACACCGTCGGCACACTGCTCGATCGGGGCACCGAGGTGATCGACCTCAAGGTGGCCGACAGCGCACTGGCCGAGATGGCCGAGGCCTTCGGCGTCTTCCAGCCCCTC
The DNA here is from genome assembly GCA_021826655.1 of Actinomycetes bacterium. The sequence goes on from JAKAZC010000033.1 coordinate 8,682, forward strand.
CGCCGCCGCATGAAGGTCACCATCTTCGGATCGGCCCGGACCGAGGCCGAGCACCCTGCCTACCGCCAGGCCCGTTCACTCGCCGCCGCAATGTCCGGCGCCGGGTGGATGGTGGTGACGGGCGCCGGGCCCGGGATCATGGCCGCCGGCATGGAGGGGGCGGGACGCGACCAGTCCGTCGGCGTCAACATCCGCCTCCCGCACGAGCAGGGCGCCAACCGGTTCATCGCGCAGGATCCCAAGCTCGTCGAGATGCGCTACTTCTTCACGCGCAAGCTCATGCTGCTGAAGGAGTCCGACGGCTTCATCGTGCTGCCCGGCGGGTTCGGGACGCTCGACGAGGGTTTCGAACTGCTGACCCTTCTGCAGACGGGCAAGGCGGAGCCGGCGCCGATGGTGCTGCTCGACGTGCCCGGCGGCACGTTCTGGCAGGGGTGGAGCCGGTTCCTGGCCGAGGAGGTCGAGCCGCGGGGGCTGGTGTCCGTCGACGACCGGTCGTTCTTCACCATCACCGACGACGTGTCGGTCGCCACCGCGGAGCTGCTCGGTTTCTACCGGAACTACCGCTCGTGCCGATGGGTCGGCGACCTGCTGGTGCTGCGGATGGCCGTCGGCCCGGACCCGGCCCAGCTGGCCGACCTCAACCGGCGGTTCGCCGACATCGTCGTCACCGGGGTCATCCGCACGGTGGATCCCCTGCCACCCGAGCGGTCCGACGACGACGTCGTCGACCTGCCCCGTCTGGCGCTCCGGTTCGACAAGACGCACTACGGCCGACTCCGCCAGCTCATCGACGCCGTCAACGCATTCGTCGACGCCTGAACCCGACCGTCGAGCGCGTGGGGGGGTTGTGCGGTTCGATCGGGGGGGCCGCCGCCCCTACCGGGTCACGGGCCCTCGTCCCATCCGGACCCGTCCCGTGCCCGCAGCAGGCCGGCGGCCTTCTCGACGGAACGTCGGGCCCGGGTGATCCGCTTCTCCTCCGCCACCACGGCGGTGTCGGGGACACCGCCGGAGCGCACGGCATCGGCGCTTCGACGGAGCCGGTCGAGGGCGGCGTCCGCCAGTTCGTCGGCGATCGCCCCGAGTCGTTCGGCCAGGTCCTCGAGGTCGGGCACGGTCAGCGCCCGGTGGCGGTCTCGACCTCGATGACCTCCAGGTCCCCCTCGGCGTGCCGGGCGCGGAGGACCTTCTTGTCGAACTTGCCCACGCTCGTCTTGGGCACCTCGTCGACGATCGACCACCGTTCGGGCAGCCACCACTTCGAGACGCGGTCCGACAGGAACACGACCAGGTCGTCCGGCGAGGTGTCCGACCCTTCCTCGAGCACCACGGCAACCAGCGGCCGCTCGCTCCACCGCTCGTCGGGCACGGCGATGACAGCAGCCTCGACCACGTCCGGATGGGCCATGACCTCGTTCTCCAGCTCGACCGACGAGATCCACTCGCCGCCGGACTTGATGACGTCCTTGCTGCGGTCGCTGATCTGCATGTAGCCGTACCGGTCCAGCGAGCCGATGTCGCCGGTACGGAGCCAGCCGTCGTGGAACCGGTCGGCCGACGGGTCACCGTAGTAGCTGCCGGTGATCCACGGTCCCCGGACCTCGAACTCCCCGACGGCCGCGCCGTCGTTGGCCAGCACGGTCCCGTCCTCGGCGCAGATGCGGACCTCGACCCCGGGCACGATGCGCCCCGTCTTGGCCCGCCACTCGATCTCCTCGGCGGGGGCGGCCTGGCGGGGCGGGGTCGCCAGCGCGCACAGGGGACTGGTCTCCGTCATGCCCCAGCCCTGGACCAGCTCGACACCGAGCTCGTCGCGGAACCGCTCGATGAGCTGCCGGGGCACGGCCGCACCGCCGGCGGTGATCAACCGGAGGGACGACAGGTCCACCGGAGCCGACTGGGCGTAGCGGAGCAGATCGCTCCAGATGGTGGGGACACCGGCGGACATCGTCGGGCGGTACCGGGAGATGACGGCCGACAGCGGTGCCGCCTGGAGGTACTGCTGGGGCATGATCAGGTCCGCCCCGGTCATGAACGCCCCGTACGGCGTGCCCCAGGCGTTGGCGTGGAACATCGGCACGATCGACAGGATGCTGTCCCGTTCGTTGATCCCGAGCGACGAACCGGAGGTGATGGCCATCGAGTGGAGGAAGGTCGACCGGTGGCTGTAGACGACGCCCTTGGGGTTGCCGGTGGTCCCCGAGGTGTAACACATGGCGGCGGCCTGGCGTTCGTCGAACTGTGGCCAGTCGTAGCCGGGCTCCTCGGCCGCCAGCAGCTCCTCGTAGGCGAGGGTGTCGCCGAGGGCATCCGTGTCCCCCTCGCCCACCACCACGACGTGGCGGACGGTCGGGATCTGGTCGCGGACCCGGGCCAGCAGCCCGGCGATCGAGGCGTCACACACGATGAGCTGATCCTCTGCGTGGTTGATCACGTAGGCGAGTTGCTCGGGGAAGAGTCGGAGGTTCAGCGTGTGGAGCACCGCACCCATCGCAGGCACCGCCAGATAGGCCTCGAGGTGGGCCTGGTTGTTCCACAGGAATGTCCCGACCCGGTCGGAATCACCGATGCCGAGCCGTGCGAGCGCCTTGGCCAGGCGCTCGGCCCGCGCGGCGACCTCGGTGAAGGTGGCGACGACCGACTCGCCCTCGGGCCCGGTGATCGTGCGCACGATGCTGTCGCCGTAGACCTGCTGACCATGGCGGAGGATCCCCCCGACGAGCAGTGGACCGTCCTGCATGGTGCTCTGCATGGTGCTCCCTCCCGTGCCGACCCGATCGGCTGACGCCCGAGTGTACCGAGTGGGCCCCGGTCGCGGCCCGTCCGCCGCCCACGCCGTGCGGCGCCGTCGTCGCTCCCGGTCCGTCGCGCACTTGCGTGCGCCACATCTCGGTGGTTCACTGGTTCCGCGTGCACGGCATCCCGTCGCCCGCCGGCGTGGCGGTGCCACCCCGCTCCGTCTGAGCCCGTCGCTCACCTCCGTCCCCGCCTCCCCGAGGTATTCCCGTGGGCAAGTTGGTGGGCCTGGGTGCCCTGAGTATCGCCGTGCTGGTACTCGGCGCGGCCGTCCTGGCCGCCGCCGTGGGTGGCGGGGGGTCCGTCCCGACCGCCGGGTCGTCCTCCGCCGTGGTCTCCGACGCACCTCCCGGCGGTCCCCCGTCCACGGGGCTGCCGGCGCTGCCGCCGGGTTGGGCGGTCGCCGAGCAGGCCGCGGCGTCGACCTGTCCCGGACTGCCCTGGTCGGTGCTCGCCGCCATCGGGACCGTCGAGTCCGACAGCGGACGCTCGACGGCACCGGGGGTCGCATCCGGCGCCAATTCCGCCGGAGCCGAAGGGCCGATGCAGTTCGAACCGGCCACGTTCGCCGCCTACGCCACGGTCGGACCGGGTGGCGCCACGCCGGCCAGCCCGTACGACACGGTCGACGCCGTCTACACCGCTGCCGCCATGCTGTGCGCAGACGGCGGAGGGTCATCGGCCGGACTTCGGGCGGCCGTGTACGCCTACGACCATTCGACGACCTACGTCGACACGGTCCTGACCCTCTCGCTCGCCTTCGCCGAGGATCCCTCGGCCGACGGCGCCGTCGTGGCCGCGCTGTCCTTCGCCGCCGGACAACTCGGCACGCCCTACGTCTGGGGCGGAAACGGGAACGGGGGGTTCGACTGCTCCGGCTTGTCCCTTGCCGCCTACGCCGACGCCGGAGTGCGCCTCCCCCGCGTCGCCCAGGCGCAGTTCGACGCCGGTCCCCGGGTTCCCGGTGGCAGGACGGTACGGCCTGGCGACCTCGTCTTCTTCGGCTCGGGGTCGTCGGCCGTGGACCACGTGGGGATCTACGTGGGTGCGGGGCTCATGGTCGACGCACCGCACACCGGTGCCGTCGTCCGGGTGGAGCCCGCCGACTGGAGCGGCTTCGTCGGGGCCACCCGCCCGGGCTGACCTGGACGCCCGTCGGGTCGAGTCGGATCATCCGTCGTTCGGCGGGGTCGGCGGGCCGACATCGCTGTCGCGCACGTCCGCGGTCAGGGGCAGCCGCGTGCAGGTCGTCCCCGGCACAGATACCCATGTCGGGATCCCGGTGGTCGTCAGACACACGGTCCGGCGGGCGGCCGGGGTGGTCACTCGCAGGCAGGTCGACAGCCGGCCACGCACTCGCAGGTCGGGGTGATCGTCCAGAGCCGGTCCCCCGGGTCGCCCGCCCCGGTCGATGGGGAATCGCACCCGAGGGTCGCGGGAACCGCCGAGCGTGCCACCCCTCTACCTGCCGGCCCCGGTCCGGTCGACGCGGCACCGGTGTGTCGACCGTCGGCCCGCCCGTGGCGGAACCGCTCAGGGTGTCGCTCACCGGGTATTCGGCCCGGTGGGTCGGGATGTGCTCCGTCGCCCGTCGCCCGGTGGCGGGTGGCGGGTGGCGGGTGGCGGGTGGCGGGGGACTACCTTGCTGCGGTCCGTGCCGGCCCAGGGTCGGTCGTCGGCCCGGGATCGGCCACGACTCTGGTCCCGGCCAGGTGTCGGCGGCCCTCCCCGTAGGTGAACCAACGTCCGTCGTCGAAGTCGTAGAGCTTGCAGGCCCGGGAGTTGGCTACGAAGTCACGGAACCGGAGGGGCTTGTCGATCACGGTACCGGGATACGCGGACTCGATGGCTGCTGCCGCCTCCTCGAGGTGGTACATCGGGATACGCATGTCCACGTGGTGCGGGACGTGGACCATGATCCAGTGGAAGAAGAAGTTCCATCCCTTGGGTGCGCGCAGGACCGTTGTGCCTTCCATCTGGGCCTTGAACTTGTTCCACTCCGCCTTCTTCCACCACCGGATGTCCGGGGCGATGTGATGGACGTGGACCATGGTGCCGATCAACCACGAGAACCCCACGAACGGAAGTACGACGGTGCGGACGTCGAGCCAGAGGATTCCGGCCAGCGAGTCACCCGAAACCGTCCCGACCAGGGTGAACAACGCCAGCATCCCGACGATGAACGCGGTGACGATCCACCGGTCACGCCGGATCGCCTTCACCCAGCGGGCCGGGTTCGGTCCGACCATCATCTTCTTCCACCAGACCTGGTGGATGTAGTAGGCCCCGGTTCCCGCCCACGACCACTCGATCCGGTGCACGGCCCGGCGCCAGGAGCCCAGCGCCGCGAACTGTTCGGGGGTGGTGGGATGCCAGACGAAGTCGTATCCCTGACGAACGGTGTAGGGGTGGTGCACCCGGTTGTGACCCAGGATCCAGCCCTCGTACACATGGAAGCTGGGCAGGAAGGCCAGATGGGCGACCGTCGAATTCATCCGCTTCGAAGAGAAGAGCGCGCCATGGGCCGCGTCGTATCCGACCACGAACAGCGCGGAGACGACGAGCGCCATGACCACCTCGAGCGCGAGGACGGCGACCACGTTGCTGACCACCACCAGGGCAGCGAGGAGCCCCCCGTACATCACGAGATCACGGCCGAAGTACGCGAGCCCGCGCCACGTGGGGTTCTCATAGACCGACGCCGGAAGAGCGTCGATCACTGGCTTGAGGGTGGTGGGCGAAGCGTTGGGCTCCACAGTGCCGGCGGCAGCTGAGGGAGATCGGGTCAACTTGGCTCTTCTCACTCGGGACGAGGACGCGGTGTGTTCTCCACACGAGTCTACCGGGTCGCTCCTGCCGACGACGGGCTTCGGATGGTCGTACCCCTTGCTCGTGGCCCCGCCCCCGCACACTGTCACACCCTCCCGCGAGACTGGCCCCATGGCGCTGGCCACCCCGTTCGACGCAC
>JAKAZC010000374.1 GCA_021826655.1 Actinomycetes bacterium
TTGAGTATGAACGCCGCCATCCCGCCGATGGCGTGCGCCCCACGGCGATGGCACGTCTCGACGAGCAGCCGGGTGTAGGCATCCATGAAGGGCGACGACATCGTCACCGTCGAGCGGTCGGGAAGCACGAACGCCGGGTCCTTGGCGAAGCACTTCGCGATGGAGAAGATGTAGTCCCACCTTCCCGCGTTGAGCCCGCTGACGTGATCGCGGAGCTCGTAGAGGATCTCGTCCATCTCGAACGCCGCGGTGATCGTCTCGATGAGCACGGTGGCCCTGATCGACCCGTGACCGATCCCCAGGTGCTGCTCGGTCGCCGCGAACACGTCGCCCCACAGCCGCGCCTCCAGATGTCCCTGCAGCTTCGGCAGGTAGAAGTACGGTCCCTGACCGCGGTCCAAGGAGTCCCGGGCGCAGTGGAAGGCGTACAGCCCGAAGTCGAGAAGGCTTGCCGAGATGGCGTCGCCGTCGACGACGACGTGCTTGTCGGTGAGGTGCCAGCCGCGCGGTCGCACCATGAGCGTCGCGGTCCGGTCCCCGAGCCGGTACTCGCGCCCCGCCGTCGACACCGCGATGGTCCCCCTGACCGCGTCGGCGAGGTTCGCCTGACCGGTGACCACGTTGTGCCAGGTGGGCGACAGGGCGTCTTCGAAGTCGGCCATGAAGACCCGAGCCCCGGAGTTGAGCGCGTTGACCATCATCTTGCGGTCGACGGGGCCCGTGATCTCCACCCGCCGGTCCATCAGCGGCTTCGGTGCTTCCGGGACCTCCCACTCGGCGGCGCGGATGTCGGCGGTGGCCGCCGGGAAATCGGGCCTCACACCGGCGTCGAACCGGCGCTGGCGTTCCCGCCGTGCCGCCAACAGGTCGCGGCGACGTCCCTCGAACCGGCGCTGCAGCTCCGCGACGAACTCGACCGCGTCGGAGGTGAAGACCTCCCCCATCATCGGGTGGGGACTGACCGCCACCCCTCGGCCACGATGGTCCTGATTCGTCATAGTCACCATTATGGGGAATCAATCCAGAATTATCACCTCGAACATTTACCAGAGGTTCCATGAATCAATATTTATGGTAAAGTTCTGCTATGACTAGCCCTGAGCTCGACCCGCTGGTGTTCGGTCGGCGCCTTCGGCACCTCCGGCGCCGGCAGGGGCTGACCCTCCGCCAGCTGGGCGAAGCCCTCGGGCGTCCGGCGTCGTACCTTTCCCAGCTCGAGAACGGGCGCCGCGAGCCCAGGCTCTCCACCGTCCAGAAGCTGGCGGACGCCCTCGGGTGCAACCCGGCCGAGCTGCTCGAGACCGGCGCGCCCGACCGCCGGGCCGAGCTCGAGGTCGCGCTCGCCCGCATGCAGGACGACCCGCGCTACCAGCGGCTCCGGCTCCCCTATCTGCGAGCCACGGCCCGCCTCGACGACACCGCCCTCGAGCACCTGGTCGCCCTGTTCGAGCAGGTACGTGCGCTCACCGATCGCCCACCGGCCGAGGACCGGCCCGGAGTCGGTGCACGGGCGGCCAACGCGGCGATGCGACGCGAGATGCGCACGAGGGACAATTACTTCGAGGAGATCGAGCGGGTCGCGGCCCGGGCCCTGCAGGCCGCCGGCTATGGCGGCGCCGGCGCCGTGTCCGAACGAGACCTCATGGACCTCGCCGCCCATTTCGGCTTCGGCATCGCCCGGGTGCAGGACCTCCCCTCGTCGACCCGCTCGATCACCGACACCCGTCAGCGCGTCATTTACGTCCCCCAACGGAACAACGCGAGCACCCGGACGGCCCGCTCGGTCGTGGCTCAGACCCTCGGGCGCTTCGCGCTCGGGCACCGGGACCCGTCCGGGTTCGAGGAGTACGTTCGCCAGAGGGTGGAGGCGAATTACTTCGCCGGGGCGCTCCTCGCCCCTGAGCAGGCCGTGACCACGGTGCTGGCCGACGCGAAGCGGAGGCAGGACATCTCGGTGGAGGACCTGAAGGAGATCTTCTACATCTCCTACGAGATGGCGGCTCACCGGCTGACCAACCTCGTCACCCGGCACTTCGGGATCCCCGTGCACTTTCAACGCACCGATCCCGAGGGCATCGTCTGGAAGGCATACGAGAACGACGGGCTCGTCCTGCCGTCCGATGCCGACGGCACCATCGAGGGCCAGCGGGTGTGCCGCTGGTGGAGTGCCCGCCAGGCGTTCGAGTCCGAGGACTCGTACGCGATGCACTACCAGTTCACGGCGACGCCGGCAGGCACGTTCTGGTGCGCGACCCACCTGCAGATCGGAGCGGACAGTGGTCATGCGGTGACGATCGGAGCTGCCGAGCGCGACGCCCACTGGTTCCGGGGCTCGGAGACCACACGGCGGCTCCGCTCACGATGCCCGGACCCGACCTGTTGCCGCCAGCCCCCAGCCGACGCCGTCCGGCGATGGGAAGGCGTGGCGTGGCCTTCGGCCCGGGACCACAGTCACTTCGTGTCGGGCCTGCCGACGGACACCGTCACGTTCAGCCCGTTCCCGGGCGTCGATCTCACCGACGTCTACTCGTTCCTCCATCGCCACGCCGGCGGCTGAGGGAGGGGCGGGCGGCTCGCCCGGCGGCGGCGCAGCGCCCGTGCCGCGGGTCCGCCGGCAGGCGTCAACCCCGGGCTCCTGACGTGCCGGCGCCGATGATCTGGCCGGTCACCAGCTTGGAGAGGTCCGAGACCAGCGCGAGGGCGACGGCGGCGACGTCCGCGGGATCGGCGAGCCGTCCGATGATCGGGTCGAGCAACTCGGGGGGCAGCTCCCTCATCATGTCGGTGAGCGCCGACGGCGACAGCGCGTTCACCCTGATGCCGAACGGGGCGAGCTCCTGGGCCCACGTC
>JAKAZC010000034.1 GCA_021826655.1 Actinomycetes bacterium
GTCGCCTCGGACGGCGGGATCTTCGCCTTCGGCGACGCCGGGTTCTACGGCTCGACCGGGGGACAGGCGATCAACGCCCCGATCACCGGCATCCAGTCCAGTCCCAGCGCGAAGGGCTACTGGCTGGTTTCCCAGGACGGCGGGATCTTCGCCTTCGGAGACGCCCGATACTACGGATCTGCCGGAAGCATGCATCTCCAGGTCCCGACGGTGGCCATCTCCTAGCGCCCGCAGCACCGGGGCGCGGCGTGCGACCCGGCGCAGCGGGAATCGACTGGTGCCTGTCGGCTCCATGCCGTCGCATCGCCGGAGTCCGCGTCACCAGCTGAAGGTCACCGGTCGATCGTCGGACACGCGGACCCCACGGTACGTCCACTCCTCGGCCGGCACCCGGGCCGAGGGCACCAGGGTCATGGAACCGTGGGGGCCCGGCAGGCGGAACCGGGTCACGACGGTCGCTGTCGCCCCCTGGTGCACCAGCACCGGTGCGGCCACCAACCACGTCGGGCCCTCGGCACCCAGCGCCGTGAGCGCACCGGCCCCGGTCAGGGTGATGCCCGTCGCTCCAGCCGGCAGGTTGTCGGCCACGACCCCGGAATAGTCCCCGTAGGCAAGGGAGAGCCCGGGGAAGGGACCGGCGATGAATTGGGACTGACCGTCGGGCGTCCGGTTGGCGATCGTTGTCGTGAGCGTGACATCGGTGGTCGAACCGCGCGGACGGGTGGTGAGGTTCACCGACACGGGCAGGTACTGGTCCAGTTTGTTCCCCCCCCGGTTGATCACCGATACGCCGAGTGAACCCGCTGTCAGGCTGCCGCTCGCCCCGCTCGCCAGCCAGGCGGACTGGGCCGCGGGGTTCGATGACCACACCATCAGGTGCCTGCCGGCCACGGCGCCGGCCACTGCCGAGGCCAGCGAGCGCAGATCGGTCGTCTGACCCTGGAGCTGGCGAAGGGTCGCATCGGCGATCGCCCCGAGCGCGTCGGCACGGGATGCGTCTCCGGTGGCAGAGTCGCTGAGCCCGGCGTACTGGTCGTGGAGCAGGTACTGCTCGACGTTGTCCGAGCTCACCGTGACCCCTCCGGCGGTCACCGGGCCCGTGGCGGTGAGGATCTGGCGGAGGGCGACGACGTCGACGGCGAGGACGCCGTCGACCTGCTGGCCGGTGCGGGCGGCCCACATCCGGGCGGCGAGCGGAGCGGTGACGTCGAACTGCGGTGTCAGCCCCAGGTTGCGCCAGTCGACTCCGGGCTGCAGCCACCCCCAGTTGCGGGCCAGGTCACCGGAGACAGTGACCTGGCCAGGGGCGAGCGAAAGTTGCCCGCTCGGACCGAACGCTCCGAGGCGGATGGTGCCGCCCGACGTCACCGCGGTGCCGACCTCGAGAAACGCGCCCGAGCCGGCCCGCATCTCCGCGTTGTTGCCGGCCAGCACCAGGTAGGTCTGCGGGCCCTGGAGGATCGTGGCGGTGACGGCCGACACTGCGGCCGCCTTGGCCAGGCGGGTGCGGACGTCGTCGAGCTGGGTCACGAACTCGTCGTGCTTTCGGGCGAGTGGCCCGACGAGCGCCTGGCCCGGACCGGTGTCGACGGCGTAGAGCTGGTGCGTGGCGGAAAGCGACAGGACCGCCAGGCGGCGCAGTGACGCGACGCGCTCGGGACCGGCTCCGTGAGGTTGGTCCAGGACACCGTGGACCTTGGCGAGGAAGGTGGCGCCGACGGTGGCGACCTGCTGGGCCGCCGAACTCAGTGCCCGCGCCGATGTGAGCTGGCGTCCGAGGACGGGTACCCACGTCAACGGTCCCATGAACGGGCCGCTCAACGCGGCGTGGGCCGCGGCGAACTCGCCGGAGGCCGTCCGAAGCGACCGCTCGGTGGACGCCGCCGTCACCGTCGTCGGGTCGAGGTGGGAGCGAACGTCGGTGAGGTCCGCCAGGCCACGCTGGTCGTGCCGATACGCGGACCACACGCCGGACGCCACGATCGCACCCCAGGCGACGAGGAGCACCACTCCCACTGATCCCACGATCCACTTGGTCCGCCGCCGTCCCACTGCTTCGCTCACGCTGTCACTCGTTGCTAAGGCGCGGCGCGTGCACAACCACGTACGGGCGCGCGCTACGGCCGGACGCCGATGATCGTACCGGACCGTGGACTTCCGGCGGTGGCACGCACCGATCCGCGGAGCCGGGGGCACTAACATCGCAGCGTGTCGTTCTCGACCATCCGCGTGTGCGTCGGGCGCGCCATCCTCGTCGCCGGGGTCCTCGTACTCCTGTTCATCCCCTATCTGCTGTGGGGCACCGGGCTGATCACGGCCCAGGCACAGAGCGACCTCCGCCAGCAGTTCCGCGCCACGCAGCGCCTCCACCACCGAAGCACCGACGTCTCCCCACCACGGACCCCGACGTCACCGCCGACGATCGCCCCGCCGGTCGCAGCTCCCCGAGCCGGCGATCCGGTGGGAATCCTGTCCATCCCGAAGATCTCGCTGTCCATGATGGTGGTGGAGGGGACCGGCGCTGAGCAGTTGCGGGCGGGGCCCGGACACTATCCGGGGACACCGCTCCCTGGGGAGGCGGGAAATGTCGCCATCGCCGGACACCGGACCACCTACCTCCACCCCTTCTACAACCTCGACGCACTCGCGCCCGGTGACGCCATCGACATCCTGACCGCACAGGGGTGGTTCGACTACAAGGTGACCGGTAGTCGGGTGGTCGCCCCGAGCGACGTGGCGGTGGTCGCCCCGACGGCGACACCGACGTTGACGCTGACCACCTGTACTCCGCGGTACAGCGCTTCCCAGCGACTGGTCGTCCAGGCCGCGTTGGTGGCCGACGTCCTCACTGCGGCTCCGGAGCGAACGGCGCCCCTCCCCACGCACGTCCCGGGGCATCCGACCGCCACATCCGCGACGCCGCCTGCCGTGCGGCGCCACTGGTGGCAGGTGGTCGTGTGGGGTGCAGGCGTGGCCGCGCTGACCGCCGGCGTCTGGGTATGGGTCGCGCGGGTGCGCGGCCGTCGGCGTGCGGCAGCTCTGGTCGTGGGGCTCACCGCCTGGCTGGCGGTCGTCTTTCTGTTCTTCGGAGCGCTCGCCCCACTGCTGCCGGCAAGCTACTGACACCACCGGGGTGCACCGGTGGGAACAGCTCACACGCTGGGCGCGGAGGCTACCCCGAAGTGGATCCCATAGACGCCGGAGCGACGCTCCGGTCAGGAGGCCGAGCGGCGGCGGCGGGCGAGGACCCCGCCGAGCACGACTGCGCCGGCGCCGACGACGACCAGTTCACCGACGTCCGCCCCGGTGAAGGGGAGGGACGACGAGCCGTTCACCGAGGCGGCCGTTCGGACCGGGTCGGTCGAGGGAGGCGGAACGACGTTGTTGTTGTTGACCGTGGCGGCCGTGCACCCCGTATAGCAGGTGGGGTCGGCACCGGCGACGGCCGGGACGGCGAACAGCGACGCCATGGCGATGCTGGAGCCGATGCAGATCCGCTGTGTCCACTTCGTCGTCTTCATGCCGTCCTCTTCTCGGGGTGCCGAATCCCGGACCCTCGTCATGGCGGTGCACCCGCCGTTCCCACAGCGACCATCATGCACGCCGAACCGCACACCCGCAACGACGGGGTGCCGTCCACGCCACACTGCAACCGATTTCACACCTTGCGTGGTCGCGTCGACGTGCACCGTGGTCAAATCGAGCGGGGCAGTCCCTCAGGCGGGCACGACCTGACCGAACGTGCTGCACAGTCCGAACGCTTCGATCACGAGGAACGCCGCCACCAGGACGAGCACGATCGGGAGCCGCCACCGAGGGCCGACCCGGCGCGTCGGGGTGGGCATGTACCAGTCGGGCAGGAGACCGTCGCAACCTCCGAGGTAGACGGCCATCGGCACGGCGTCCTCGGTCGGGACCGTCCTCGGAGCGGCGGCCAGGGCCAGTTCGACGAGCTCGTCCGCGCCCGGAATCGTCCACGTGCCGTCGGGTCCCTGCCGCCGGTTGTCGTCGCTCACCGTCACTCCCCCGTGTCGTCCCCCCGGTCAGGTTACCGGCCCGGGCCGGACCGGTCAGCGCAGGAGGATGCCGGCTCCCACAAGCGCGATGGCGGAAAGGGACGCGGTACGGATCGTCCCGAGGTGCCCCGACGGCCAGGGCACGGCCTCCGGGACGGGACCTCCGGGACGTCAGACGCGGCGTCCCGTTCGGCGACCGATCCGGCCGGTGTCCCGGCATGGAGTGGACGGGCCCTCGCCCGCAGGGGCGATGCGCACCAACGCGTTGTAGGTGACCACCGCGACAGCGAGGTGCATCACGACGAGCACCAGGATGCCCCGGGTCGGCTCACCCCGGACGCCGATCCACACGTCGGGCAGGAGGAGTACCAGAGTCACCACCACCGCCAAGCGGAGGAACAGCCACCGGGGGCACGAGGCCAGCCTCGTCACCACCGGCCAGGCGAGGCAGGCGACCAGCACACCGACGACGGTCAGCTTCGCGTAGTCGGAGAACCGGAAGTGCACGAACCCGGCGGTCGACGGGGAGAGCCGTTTCCCACCCGCCACCAGCGCGGCGTCGGCCGCGAGCGAACCGGCCAGGGACACGATCGTGGCGAGCGCCCACCTGGGCCAGGAGGGCTGGGGGTCGGCCGGGACGAAATCCACGCGGAACACTTCGAGCAGTGGACCGAGCGCGGAGTCGGACAGTCGCGCGAGGGGATGGGAGGACGGCGGAGTCGAGGCCATGTCCACCCAAGGATACGGCCCGCCCCTGCGGCCGGGTGCCACCCGACCACGGAGTCGCACGCTCCCCGTAGCGCGACCGGTCGGCAATCATTGGGGCCGGTGACGGCGACGGAGTGGTGGCAGTGAGCGACACCGGCGCCCCACCGGCAACCTTCGACGCATCGACCGCCCCCGATCGGCAGTGGTGGGTCCTCGGCGCCCTGGTATCGGTCGCAGGGGTGGCCAACCTCAACCTCGCCGTGGCCAACGTCGCACTGCCCGAGATCGGCGAGCGGTTCCGGGCGTCCCAGACCGGGCTCAACCTGGTCAGTGTCGGGTTCAGCCTCGGACTGGCCGGAACCGTCCTCTATCTCGGCGCCGTCGGCGACCGGTACGGGCGCAAGCGGATGCTCCTGCTCGGGATGGCCGGGACCGTGCCCACGGCACTGCTCGCCGCCTGGGCCCCGTCCGTCGGCGTCCTGATCCTGGCCCGGTTCCTCGGTGGCGTCGCCGCCGGCATGGCCTTCCCGACCACGCTCGCCCTGATCACCGCGTTGTGGGACGGGCCGGCACGGACCCGGTCGATCGCCCTGTGGTCGGCTGCGGGTGGTGCCATGCTCGCGGTGGCGTCCCTGCTCGCCGGGTGGCTGCTCACCGTGGCCTGGTGGGGCTCGGTGTTCCTGGTCACCGCCCCCATGGCCGTCGGCGCGCTCGCCCTGGCCGCGGTCGTGGTGCCCGCCCACGTCAACGAGACCACCGGCGAGGTCGACCACCTCGGCGGCGTGCTCTCGATGGTCGGGATCGTCGCCCTGGTCCTCGCCATCAACATCGCGCCCAGCCCCGGTCAGGGCGTCTTCGCTCTCGTGGCGGGCGGTCTGGCGTTCCTGGCCCTGTCCGCGTTCGTCCTCCGGGAACGGGCGACGCCGGAGCCGCTCTTCGACCTGGGCATCGCCGGCCGACGGATCTTCTGGGTGGCCGGGCTGGGCGGGCTCATCGTCTTCGGGACCCTGATGGGTGCCACCTACGTGGGCGAGCAGTTCCTGCAGAACGTGCTCGGCTACTCGACACTCCGGGCCGGGGCCTCGGTACTGCCGGCCGCGGTGGCGATGGTCGGCGCGGCCCCCGTGTCGGCCCGGCTCATCGGGAGGTTCGGGTCGCGGGTGACCCTCCTCGTCGGGTACGGCTTTCTGCTGGCTGCGTTCGTCGTCATGCTGGCGACCTGGACGGCTACGACGAGCTACTCGGAGGTGGCCCTGGCCTTCGTCCTGATGGGGATCGGCGTCGGCCTCTCCGGAACCCCGGCGTCGCACTCGCTGACAGGATCCGTGCCGGTCCGTCGAGCAGGGATGGCTTCGGGGACGGCCGATCTCCAACGTGATCTGGGTGGGTCGCTCATGCAGTCGATCCTGGGGGCGATCCTGACCGCCGGCTACGCGGCGGGGGTCGCGTCTCGGATCTCCGCCTCCGGGCGATCGGTCGGCGACTCGGTCACCGCCGCGCTCGAGCGCTCCTACTCGAGTGCGGCAGCCCTGGCCCGGACCGAACCGACCGACGCCTCCCAGATCGTGCGCGGCGCCCGGGCGTCGTTCCTCGCCGGTGCGAACTGGGCCTACGCGGCCGGCGCGCTGTCGATCGTGGTCGGCGCGGTCATCGTGGCCACGTGCTTCCCGTCCCACCGGCGCGAATCCGAGCTGCTGGACCGCTACCGTGCCATCGACCGTGTCGACGGCACCTGAGTCGGGACGGGCACGCCTACCGCTCCGAGGCCACTGCCCCGCGAGCGCCATACGGACGGCCTGGCTGTCTGGTCTCCTGCACCCATCGGGAGGCGAGCTGACGGGAGACTCCCCAGGTGCGCGCGACCTCGGCGATGGACGCGCCGTCATCGAGCGACATGGCCACGAGCACCAGGCGGACCCGATGCCGGGTCGCCTCGAACCGCTGGATCGCCTCGGTGGCCGTCGACCGCCAGTTGTCCGCCCGTACGTTCGAGAGCGCCGACCCGATCGGGACCCGGTCCTCGACGTCGGCGAGGACCCGCCGGCACTCCGACTCGTGCACGACCAACTGTCGGCGGAGCACCCCCGTCGTCCCGATGAGCTCCATGAGCCCCGCCACCACCTCGTCGCGACGCGGCTCGCGGATGGTCGGTAGCCGTTCGTCGATCGTCACCGAACCGACCGCCCGTCCGCACACGCACTCCATCGGTGATCCGCCATGCCCAACCTCCGCCTGTCCGCCTGACGCGCCGCCGCCTGCGGCGCCCCGTTGCGAACCGCAGTGTACCCGAGTGGAGCGGGACCAGAAGGCCGCAACCGTCCCGACCGAGGGTGCTGCGGGTCAGTTGACCCGGGGCACACGGGCCAGGATCCCGGCGACGACCTCGTAGCACGACGTCCCGAGCCACTCCGCCACCAGGGAGGCCGGAAGTTCCTCCGAGCCCTGGCTGCCGATGAGCACCACCTCGTCCCCCCGTCGGGCGCCGGGCACGTCGGTGACGTCGACCGAGATCTGGTCCATCGAGACCCGGCCGATCACGGGAGCGGGCCGACCGCGCACGAGTACGTGGCGCCAGGTGGCCGGCGCACGCCGCACGCCGTCGGCGTACCCGACGGGAACCGTCGCCACCCGGCTGGGCCGCCCGGTGGTCCACGTGTGCCCGTAGCCGACAGGGGCCCCGGTGGGCAGGTCGTGGACCTGGGCCAACTGGGACTTCCACGCGAGCGCCGGTCGCAACCCCACCATCGGAACCTCCGGACCCGGTGGGAGCCCGTATACCGCGATCCCGGGGCGGACCACGTCGAACCGCGCATCCTCCCTCATCAGGAGTCCGGCACTGTTCGCCGCGTGCACGGTGTGGGGCAGCACGCCCGCCTCCCCGAGTCGGGCGAGGACGTCCCCGAACACCGCCAATTGCGCATCCGTGGCGGCAACGCCCGCCGGCGACGGGTCGTCGGCACAGGCGAAGTGGGTGAACACCCCAGTCACCTCGAGCCCGTCCACCTGTCCCACCTCCTGGACGAAGGCGGTCACCTGGTCGGGGTGGACCCCCAGACGGTGCATGCCGGTGTCCACCTTGACGTGCACGGACACCGTCGAGTCGAGCGCCCGGGCCGACCGCCCGAGCGCGTCCGCCGTGTCGAAGTCGAAGACGGCGAGGGTGAGGTCGAGACCGACAGCTTCGCGACCCTGCCATCCCGGCGTGTACCCGAGGACGAGCACCGGGGACCGGATCCCGGCCCGGCGCAGGACACGGGCCTCGGGCACGCATGCGACTCCGAGCCGGGTGGCACCGTTGCGCAGCGCGGTGTGCGCGACCTGCACGGCTCCGTGACCGTAGGCATCGGCTTTGAGTACGACCATGACCTCGGCGACACCGGCACGGTCGCTCAGCAGGCGCGTGTTCGCCGCGATTGCCGACAGGTCGATCTCGAGCCAGGTCGGACGATCGGGCTGGACGACGCGGATCGAGCGCCACGCCCGGTCCTGGCGGACCAGCTGCTCCACCGGCTCACCGTCGTCGGCCAACAGCTGCTCGACCACCCGCTCCATCCGGGCTGCGGCACTGCCTTTCACCAGCACGACCGTTCCGGGGACCAACCGGTCGGCAACCTCGGCGGCGGCATCCTCGGGCGTGAACGTGATCGCCACCCGGTCGGTCGCCAGGCCGGCCCGGATGGCGGCGTCGGCGATCCAGGCGGCGGCATTCCCGTGGGTCACGAGTACGTCGACGACGTCGGCCGCGTGGCCCCCCACCTCGCGATGCAGTTCCTCCTCGGCATCGCCGAGCTCGGCCATGTCGCCCAGGATCGCCACACGCGATCCCGCCGGCAGCGCAGCCAGCGTGTCGAGCGCAGCGTGGACCGAACGGGGGGCGGCGTTGTACGTGTCGTCGAGGATGACGGCGCCGCCGACACCGGGTAGCGGGCGCAGCCGGCCCGGCACTCGTTCGAGGCCTGCGATGGCGGTGACCGCGTCGTCCCGGTCGACCCCGAAGTGGTCGGCGACGGCCAGGCCCACCAGCGCGGCCTGGGCGGAGTGGGCGCCGAGCCACGGGACGGTGACACCGGCCCGCCAGCTGCCGTGCACGGCGACGAACGTGGTCCCGTCCGCACCCACGACGACGTCCTCGGCACGGTAGGCGGCATCGGGCGACGTACCGACCGTGACCGACGGGGCCGTGCTACGGGGTGCGAGGGCGAGGACCCGGGGATCGTCGGCGCCGAGCACGGCGAGACCGTCGTCGGGAAGGTGGGCCAGGAGGGCGCCCTTCTCCCGCGCGACGCCGTCGACGTCGCCCAGCGCGACCAGGTGGGCTGCGCCGATTGCGGTCACGACGCCCACTTCGGGGGGGGCCATGGCGCACATGGCGTCGATCTCGCCGAAGTGTCCGGTGGCCATCTCGACCACCGCCACCTGGTGCTCGGGGCGCAGGCCCCCGAGCGCCACGGCCAGGCCGAACCGCCCGCTGTAGTTTCCGGGGGTGCGGAACACCGTGAACCGGGTGGCGAGGACGTCGGCCACCAGTTCCTTCGTCCCGGTCTTGCCCACCGTGCCGGTGACGGCCACCACCCTGGGCGACCAGGCCCGCACCACGTAGGCCCCGTAGCGCTCCATAGCCATGACGGCGTCGTCGACCACCAGCGTCGGAAGACCCTCGGGGATACTCGCAGGTGCGTCGACCAGGACCGCCCGGGCACCGCGCGCTACCGCCTCGACCGCATGGTCGTGCCCGTCGCCCCGCGAGGTCCGGACGGCCACGAACAGGTCCCCATCCTCGACCAACCGCGAGTCGAAGCAGAACCGCGCATAACGCCCCTCGTGCGTGCCTCCGCGCACGTCGAGGGCGGGGTTCGCGGCGGCCAGGTCGTCGAGGTGGATCATCGGGGGCCGGTGCCCGACATCAGCCGGCCCGCGTGAACCGGAGGTCGCCGTGGGCCCGGGCGAACCGCTCGAGTCCGGCGTCGACGATCCGGTCGAGCACGGCCCAGGGCGGTGCCGAGTCCTCGTCGGCCAGCCACTGCGAGTAGAAGACGGTGGCCTCGGTGAGCCCGCAGAGGGAGTTGATCTCGAGGAGGTACACGACGTCGTCGACCTGGTCCCAGAACGCGTCCAGCCGGGCGTAGCCATCGATCCCGAAGGCGCGGGCGGTCCGCTCCACACGGGCCCGGACCGACTCGGCCACGCCGGGGGGAACGAAGAGGTCGAGGGAGAGGTTGGTGCCCACACCCTGCTGGAACTTCTGTTGGAGGGTCAGCTCGTCGGCCGCGACGGTGACGCTCGGCACCGCCGCCACCAGACCCCGTCCGGGCCGGTCCAGCACCGCGGAGGTGAGCTCGACATAGCGCTTCGCCGCGAACCACGGCCGGAGCCGCTCGAGGTTCAGATCGCCCTCGGGCAGTTCGACCCCGACCGGCTCGACGAAGGCCCGTTCCAGCAGCCACCGCTTGGGGACGGGAAGCGGCATCGTGATCGACACCGCCCGTCCCCGGAGGTCGGAGCGCGTCTCGTCGCTCACGAACTCGGGGAGTTCGGACACGATGGCGGCGAAGAACTCCTCCATGGCCTCGGGCCGCCTCAGGATCTTCACGCCGGTGGAGCAGCCGTCGGCGACGGGCTTGCAGACCAGCACCTCGGCCTCCAACTCGTCACAGAGCGTCCGGTACCGCTCGGCCGCCGCACCGGGCCCGTCGAACTGGTCGAGCCATGCTCCGAGCTCGAACACGTCGACCGTACGCTGGGCCGGTGCGTCGACCCCGGGCAGGCCCAGTGCCCGCGCGCGGTCTGCGGTTGCCGCTTTGTCGCCGGCGAGGTCGGACACCCGGGGACCGGAGCCGTTGTAGGGGTGTCCGAGCCGCTCGAGGGCGAGCTGCAGGCGACCGTCCTCACCGGGACCTCCGTGGAGGGCGAGGAAGACGAAGTCGGCATCCACGGTGGCCTCGGCCAGCGACGTGGTGGGACCCACCGCGAGCGACGCCACGGTGTCCCCGCCGGCCATGGCGAACTCCGCTCGCACCGACCGGCCCACCGCTTCGATCCTGGCCCGGCGCACCGGGTCGTCGACGAGCGCCTGGATCTCCTCGACGTCGTGCTGCAGGACGTAGAACAACCCGATCTCGGTGTACCGGCTGCGCAGATCCATCAGGTGGAACCGGACGTCGTTGCCGGACGCCAACAGGGAGAGTCCGACGAAGCAGCCACTCTGCCTGCTGACCTGACGCTCGCTGGTGGGCCCCCCGAGGACCACGTGGATCCGACGGGCGCCCACCTCTCTGGACGCCGCGTCCCGGGCCACCACGTCGACCGTCCCCGCAGCCGCACCGAGCAGTCCCATGATCAGCTGGCGGTGGTCGATCCCCACCATGGCGGCCTGCTGGAACACGAAGCTGGAGAAGCCCATCCCGCCGATCCCGTTGACGTCGGTCACCACGATCGTCCCGCCGGTCGTCCAGAATCCGTCGATCCGGGCCATGTGGCGGAGGCCCAGCACGGTGAATGCCTCGGCGGCGCGGTGGCGGATCGCGCCCAGGACCTCGTCGTCGACCCGCATCGGCGTGTGGTGGATGACGCCGGAGCCGTGGAGGTACTTCTCCTCGGTCCCGTAGACCTGTCGGCCCGGCGGCTTCTCCACCTCGGTCGGGGCGAGGGCGACGGGCCGGCCGGCCGGCCCGTCGAGCACCACAACCGAGAATTCCCTACCGTCGACGAACTCCTCCACCAGGACGGCGCCGTCCGTGGCGGCAAAGGCGGCCTCGACCGCACGGGTGACCGCCTCCGTCGTCGCCGGGACGACGTCCACACCGAACGACGAACCTCCGGCCAGTGGCTTGACCGCCACCAGGCGGTCGCCGGCGTCCGTCCCGGACGCCGGCGGTCCGAGCGACCCCACCAGCCCGACCAGTGCGGTGGCCGTGCCCACGGGATCCGCCTGCCAGGACGCCCGCTCGACACCGCGGTGGGCGGGCACGGGGAACCCGGCGGCGGCCAGCGCCCGGTAGCACCGTTCCTTGTCCAGCGTCCGACCGAGGGCGTCCGGCGTGCTGAACACGTAGGGGACACCCCAGGACTCGAGCCGGCGCTGGAGCGCGCCGTCCTCGCCGAAGGCACCGTGGATCAGGGGGACGGCCACGTCGTGGCGCCGGGCCATTCCGGCCACCTCGTCCCAGTCCAACTCGAGGTGGAGGGTGCGCAACTGGGTCTCGAAGTCGGCGCACGTGTTCGCGTAGTAGTAGACGGGCGGCAGCTGGTAGGCACGCAGCGCCCGATCGACGAAGACCACCGTCAGCTCCGTCGTCGGGTCCGCCTGGAGATAGGTCACCCACGGTTTGATCGAGCCGACGCTCACGTCGCGCTCCTCGCTCGGGCCCCCGAAGAAGAGGAGCACCTTCATCGGGCGCCCACCTCCATCCCTCGCACGAGCTCGGCGAGGCGGTCGAGGCCGACCGACCGGCTGGCCTTGATGAGGACGACGCTGTCGACGGGCAGGGCGGCGACGAGGGCGAGGGCCTCCTCCTGGTCGGCAACGACGGTGCCCCCGTAGTCCGGCGTCCCGACGGCGACCACGTCGATCCCCAGCGATGTGGCCAGCTCCCCCGCTCGCCGGTGTGCGTCCTCGGACGCGGCACCCAACTCGGCCATCTGCCCCAGCACAGCCACGCGACGGGGGGCATCGACCCCGGCCAGCGCCCGGAGTGCGGCCGCCACCGAGTCCGGATTGGCGTTGTAGGAGTCGTCGAGGACGCGGAGACCCGACGGCGCCCGCCAGAACTCCCCACGCAGCCGACTCCCTTCGGCCCGGCCCACGCCCGCCAGGGCCGCGTCGAATCCGACCCCCACGCACACGGCGGCGGCCAGGGCGGCGGCGGCGTTCGCAGCCTGGTGGTCGCCGCGGACGGCCAGGGCCACCACGCCCGATCCCCACGGCGATTCGATCCGGACCGTGGGTCGGAGCTCGTCGTCACGGTCGACCACCGTGGCCCGCACGTCGCCGTGATCGGTCCCGAAGGTCACCACCGTCGCGTCGGTACGGCCCCGGACGTCCGGTCCGCAGTCCGCCTCGTTCACGATTGCGTGGCCGGTCGCCGGCAGACCGTCGAGGAGGGAGTACTTCTCACGGCGGACACCGTCGAGGCCGCCGAGGTGCTCCAGGTGGGCCGACCCGATCGACGTGATCACCCCGACGGTGGGCCGGACCAGCTCGCGCAGTCGGGCGATGTCGCCGGGGAACCGGGCCCCCAACTCGACCACCACCACCTCCACGTCGCCCGGGGCGCAGAGGAGCGTGAGGGGTACGCCGAGCTCATTGTTGTAGGAGTCGCGTGTGGCGTGGGTGCGCAGGTCTGCGGCGAGGGCGCCGGCCGCGAGGTCCTTGACCGTCGTCTTGCCGACCGATCCGGTGATGCCGACCACCCGGTCCGGCAGGAGGTCCCGAGCGTGGGCCCCGAGCGACCACAGCGCCGAGGCGGTGTCCCCGACCCGGATCGCGGTGCCCCCGGCGGGCGTCGCGGAAGTCAGGTACGCGGGTGCACCGGCGGCGAGGGCGTGGGCGACGAAGGCGTGGCCGTCGCGGGCGGCAGCGACGGGGACGAAGAGCTGGCCTGTGGCGAGGGTCCGCGAGTCGACCGAGGCGCCGTCCACTCCGGTGTCCGGGCCGACGAGCTCGCCACCCAGCACGTCGGCGATCCGGGAGGCACGGAACCTCACGTCAGGGGCCCGGATCGGTGCGGCA
Source organism: Actinomycetes bacterium (assembly GCA_021826655.1). The sequence goes on from JAKAZC010000034.1 coordinate 13,453, forward strand.
CCCACCTGGGGTCGGCGTCGGGGCCATACGCGGTGTGGGGCGGCGGTGTCTGCGTGTCCGGATTCATCGTTCTGCGCTTCACGACCCCGGTCCCCCGCGTTCCGCCGCATCTGCTGCGGGGCGTCGACTGCGAACGGGTGACGATCGGACGATCCTACAGGCCGTGCCCGTCCCCACCGGCCCCCGAAGGCTGCACCCGGCGTGGGGCGGGAACCCCGTCCGCGACCGACGGCGGCGCCCAGTGGGGGTCTGGCTCGAAGAATTCGTCCGCCAACGCCTCCATGCCCACCCCGAGCACCGTCCAGGGCTGGAGGGCGCCCCACGGTCCGGTCGGGAGTTCCAGTCCCCGGACGCCCGCGTCCGCCCGGTCACGCTGCGCGCACCCCTCCACCAGGGCGGTGAGCGCGGTGGTGAACTGGCGTTCGTCGAACGGGGGTCGGAACCGGAGACCGAGGAATGCCATCAGGGCCCGGGTGGCGGCCACGCTCCGCTCCTCCAGTGCGACGTAGCTCGCGCGCATGGCCCCGTAGATCGGACCGGGTGCACCGGTGCCACGCGAACCCGACGCCAGGGCCCAGACGCCGATCACCGTCGCCCAGGTGCGCGATGTCGTCCCGGCGGTCAGGTTGGCCTCGGCCGACAGCCGCATGACCTCGCGCAGGACGGCACGCCTGGCCTCCGGCGTCGACCGGTCCGCCGCGGCGACGTACCCCGCGGTGGCCGCCACCACCTCCCGCTCCTGGTCACCGACCTCGTCTGACGCCACCACGGCCAGGACCGCGCTCTGGAATTCGGCCTGGTTGGCCCAGATGCGTCCGATGACCGACGCGTGCTGAGGGGTGAGCATCGTGCGGGGCGGGAGGTCGTCGAGGTCGATCTGGATCGCGAAACGCCGATTGATCTCAGCGAGTTGCCGGAACGTTTCGCCACGCTGGCGCCGGGCATCGAAACGGTGGCGGTGGGGGTGGACTCCTTTGAAGAACTGGAGC
>JAKAZC010000375.1 GCA_021826655.1 Actinomycetes bacterium
CGAGCAGCAGAAGAGCAGTACCTGGCCATTGGCTAGTTGACGGTGAGCCGGCCTGTAGGCGGGATTCTGTCCCCCGCCCGGAGGCGAGGGGGTGGTCATCCATCTGAGCGGTCCACCTGGGGGTGGCCTCCCCGAGGGGAGAGCCGGACGGGCAGCCCGTGCCCCCGTTTCGACCTTGCTCCGGGTGGGGTTTACCGAGCCGGCCGGGTCACCCCGGCCGCTGGTGCGCTCTTACCGCACCGTTTCAACCTTGCCTGTGCGCCGGAGCGCCATCGGCGGTCTGCTTTCTGTGGCACTGTCCTGCGGGTCGCCCCGACTGGCCGTTAGCCAGCACCCTGCCCTGCGGAGTCCCGACCTTCCTCGACCCGTGCCCGGTCGGGTCTCCCCGATGGGCACGGACCGCGACCACCCGGCCGACTCACCGTCATCCCCATGGTGCCACAGGTTCACCTCGATCCGATCCGTGGGCCGTCTGGCCTCTCGGCCGGAGATGTGGGCGAATCGGGAGACCGACGCCGGCCCGGGTGCGCGTACGCGAATGGCGTGCTGGACCGATGGCGCCAGATCGGACCGGGCGCGAAGCTGCTCACATGCGGTGGGTGGCGATGGTGGGAGGCGGGGTGGCGGTGTGCCTGGCGCTTCCGGGATGCGGCACGACGGCTGGACGCTCGTCGTCGGCGTCCCCGCCCCCGACCACGTCGGCATCCGCTCACCAGTCGCCAGCTCGGCCATCGACGACGCCTCCGCCAGCGCCGCAGCCGTCAACCACGACGACAGTCGAACCGGCACTCTTCTCCATGGAGACGTGTGGCGGCATCCTCGCCGACCGGGTGCTCCAGCCGGGGGTCAGCCTCGAGAGCTTCGTGCTCACCCAGGCCGACGTACCCGCCGGTTACGTCGGCGGCGCGGTGACCTCGATCCCGGCGGCCGGCGAGAGTGCCCCCACCGGGTCCCAGGCGGCCTTCTATGCCTCGGTGCCGAGCACGGTGCCGGTCGCACACGTGAGGTTCACCGTCGGACCGGCCGACCAGAGCGCGCCAGTGGCGGGGTCGACGTACATCGCCATCGACGAGACGATCGGGATGGTGCGCTCCACATCCGAGGCAGCGCAGCTCGCCTCGCAGATGCGGAGTGCGCTCGAGTCGCCGCAGTGCCTGGTCTCTGGCCAGACGCCGCCACTGCCCGGACCATCCGAGATGGCGCGAACGGTTGATGCGGCCCTCGGCCACCTGCCTGGTTGAGGGGCGCTCGCCGGCGGGTTCGTGACCGGTGACCGTACGGCAACGTGTGGCCAGGACCTCCGAACAGGGTCCGCGAGCCGGCGGACCCACCCGATCCGGCGGACCCGGCGCCGCCACGAGTCCGGTGCGGGCGCGGACCGTCGTGTCAGGGCAGGACGGTGACGGGTATCTCTCCGAGGCGGCACCGGCCGCGCGGATCGAGCTCCAGTTCCACGGTGTACGCCCACGCACCGGGCGGCACCGCGTACCCGAGGTTGGGATCGAGGGATGCCGTGCCCACCAGCAGCGGGAGGCGCGTCTCGCTGCCTGGCGCCACGACGAAGGTGACCAGCGCCGTCGTCTGTGCACCGGCAAAGCCGCCGACGGCCCGGTGGGTCGTCGGGTCGACGATCGTCGCCGTCACCATGCCGTTGGTCCGGATGTGGACCGTCTCCTCGCCATCGTTGCGGACGACGAGGCTGGTCCGCAGGTCGTGGCCGGATGCGACGGCGACTGACTGGTCAGGGGTGGCGACGATCCAGTGCGGGCAGGCGGCGGTGGTGGTGGGTCTGGGCGCGACCTCGGCTCGCAGGCGGTCGGCCCCGGTCTCGGCTCCGGCCCCGACGTCTGCGTCTGCGTCGGCATCGCCTGGGTCACGGGACGGATAGCGCAAGAAGCCCACGCGCAGCTCCACGTCGGGTCCGAATTCGTGGTCGAGCTCGGCGGCCGCATCTACGGCCCAGGCAGCCAGCCAGATCGAGTAAGGAGGACCCCCTGTCCCGGGGTCGACCAGGTTCGGCCAGGTGCGAAGTGGTGCCCCCGGGTCGTCACGCAGCCGTTCCAAGATCGGCCGGAGGCGTTCCCACGTACCTGCCACCTGATCAGCATGCGGCCATGCGGGCCCTTCCGCAACCGTTGGCGTGGCCACGTGGCGCCCGCGGGCATCGATCGGTGCCGTCACCCTGTCTTCACCCTGTCCTCACCCTGTCCGGGCGACCGGACGCGTCAGGCGGGCGCCGGTCCCGGATCTCCGCCCCATGGCTGAGGTGCCAGCGAAGAAGCGCGTGGAATCGGGCCGGGATCGCCTCCCTTCCGGCGTTAGGACGTGCTGTCCAGGGCCGGTGATTCCGGGTCGTGTGCATCGGGGACCGGTGATTCCGGGACGATCCCGCCTGTGCCCCGAGCGGCTGAAGACCCCCAACGAATGCCGGGCTGCGGCGGGTTGTCGTCCCGCTCCAGGGCAGAGCGGAGGCGATCGGTCGCAGTGTGCGCCAGGGCTCCGGTGGCGAGGTCGGAGAGCTGTTCGTACCGGCCGGCTACCGCCCCCAGCCCTGTCGACTTCCCGTGGGCGACGTTCACCAGATGGAGGACCATCGCTCTGCCGTCCTCGGTGCGAAGCCATACCCGTAGACGCCGCCGCCCGCGATCCGAAGGTCGTGGTTGGCCGAACCGTGACGGGGGAACGGCGGGAAGGTCGAGCCGGGTGATCGAGTCGAAGGGAACCAGTCGCCATGAACGTTGGCCGGGAAAGCGCCATGCCAGCCAGTCCGCTCCGACGCAGAGGTGAAGGCGAGTGGGCATGAGGACGACAGCAGCCAGCAACCACAGGACGATGGTGACG
>JAKAZC010000376.1 GCA_021826655.1 Actinomycetes bacterium
CACCGCCGAGGCGTCCACGTCGCCCAGCGCCACCGGGCGCCCCAGCGTGTAGCCGAAGGCGGCCGAGCCCACCCGCCCCACCAGCACGCCGTGGCGGTATAGCGGCTCGTCGTGGAGGGGGACGGCCGCCGGGTCCTCCAGCAGGAACTGGACCAGCCGCCGGCGGGGGGGCCCGGCATCCCGGGCCGCGGCCAGGGCGTCACGGCCCACGAACCCTCCCGGCTTGTCCCAGGCCACGGCAAAGCCGAGCCCGGCCTCGAGCGGCGTGTCGAGCGGGCCGACGTCGTGGCCGAAGCTGCGGCACGCCTTCTCCATGCGCAGCGAGTTGAGGGCGTGGTAGCCGGCGTGCCGGAGGCCCGCGCCGCTGCCGGCCGCCCCGGTCAGCACCTCGTACACGTGGGCGGCCGTCTCGACCGGGACGAGCAGCTCGAACCCCAGCTCGCCCACGTAGGTGATCCGGCTGGCCCGCACGAACCCCAGGCCCAGGTCGATCTGGCGGGACGTGGCGAAGGGGAAGGCGCCGTCGGCCAGGTTGGCGTCGGTCAGCGGCTGGAGGAAGGCCCGTGACGACGGCCCCATGACGGTGATCATGGCCAGGGAGGCCGACACGTCGGCCACCCACACCCGCTCGCCGTCCCGGGCGTGGCGGCGCAGCCAGTCCAGGTCGCGCCCGGTGGTGGCAGCGGCGGTGAGGACGAGGAACTCGTCGGGTGCGGTGCGGGTGACGGTCACGTCGGCCTCGATCCCGCCCCAGTCGTTGAGCCACTGGGTGTAGACGACGCGCCCGGGCTCGACATCGGCGTCGTTGGCGCACACCCGCTGGAGGAGGGCGGCGGCGCCGGGCCCCGTCACCGCCAGCTTGCCGAAGGACGACACGTCAAAGAGGGCCACGTCCTCACGCACGGCCCGGTGCTCCTCGCCCACCGCCTCGAACCAGGGCTGGCGGCCGAAGCACGGGCCGTCGCCGGCCCTGTCCCCGTGCCCGCCCACCGCGTACCAGTTGGCCCGCTCCCAGCCGGCCACCTCGCCGAACACCGCCCCGGCCGCCCGCACCTGCTCGTGCAGGGGGCTGCGGCGGATGCCCCTGGCGCTGGTGCGCTCCTGGTAGGGCCAGTGGACCTGGTACGAGAGGTCCAGCGTTTCGGTGACCCGCTGCTCGAGGTAGCGGCGGTTGGCCTGGTGGGCGGTGGCCCGGCGCGGGTCGGCCTCCAGCAGGTCCAGCGGCGGCCGGCCGTCCACCACCCAGTCGGCCAGCACCTGGCCCGCTCCGGGCCCGGAGAGGAAGCCGATGGAGTTGAAGCCGCAGGCCGCGTAGTAGCCGCCCACCCCGGGGACCTCGCCCAGGTGGTAGACGCCGTCGGGGGTGAAGCTCTCGGGCCCGCAGAAGAAGAGCCGGACGCCCAGCTCCTCCAGCACCGGGATGCGGCGGACCATCTGCTCGTAGAAGGGGGCCAGGTGGTCCCAGTTCTCGCCCAGGACGGTGAACTCGGCGTCCTGGGGGATGCCGGCCGACGCCCACGGCTCGCTGCCCGGCTCGAAGAAGCCGACCATGAGCTTGCCGGCGTCGTCCTTCACGTAGGACGAGTCGTCGCCGGACTTGATGGTCGGCATGTTGGGCCGCAGGCCGGGCACGTCCTCGGTGACCACGTAGTAGTGGTGCATGGCCTGGAGGGGCAGCACGATCCCGGAGGCCGCGGCCACCTCCCGCCCCCACATCCCGGTGCAGTTGACGACCCCCTCCGCCTCCACGTCGCCCCGGTCGGTCCGCACCCCCACGGCACGGCCGCCGCGCAGGGCCACCCCGGTGACCGCCACCTGCTCGAGCACGGTGGCCCCGCCCATCCGGGCCCCCCGGGCGAGCGACATGGTGGCGTCCGAGGCGTTGCCCCGCCCGTCATGGGGGAAGTGGAGAGCCCCCACCATCCCGGCCGGGTCCAGCAGGGGGAAGAGCTCGACGGCCCGGGCCGCGTCCACGGTCTCCACCTCGATGCCGCTCCCCCGGCAGGCCGACGCTTGGCGGCGCAGCTCCTCCCAGCGGTCCTCGCCGAAGGCAAGGTGCAGGGTGCCGGTCCGGCGGTAGCCGGTGCTGAGCCCGGTGACCGCCTCCAGGTGCTCGAACACCTCGATGCTCCGCTGGACGATGGCCCGCATCCCGTGGGTGGGCCGGGCCGTCGTCACCAGCCCCGCCGCATGCCAGGTGGTGCCCGAGGTGAGCGTGCGGCGCTCCAGCAGCAGCACGTCCCGCCAGCCCCGGCAGGTGAGGTGGTAGGCGACGGCGCAGCCCACGATGCCGCCGCCGATCACCACCACCCGGGCCCGGTCCGGGAGCCCCGGCGCGGATGCCGGTGCGGTGGCCGGTGCGGGGCCGTAGCCCGGCGCGCCCGGCCCGCTCTCCACCTCGCCCATCGCGACCCCTCCGTCCGGTGCCCGCCTGGCCCCAGCTTGGCCCGGGCCGGGGACCTGGCGAAAGCCGGCCGGGGGGCTGGAGCCGGCGAAAGCCGGCCGGGGCTCAGGACTCCCGGACCACCTCGCCCGGCGCCTTGTCCGGCCGCAGCCCGCGCCAGGAGGGCTGGCGGAGCTTCCCGGCCCGGGTCCACTCGCTGAAGCGGACCTCGCCCACCACGTCGGGGCGCACCCAGGTGGCTCCGACCCGGTCCGCCGCGGTGAGCCCGGCGGTGAAGGGCGGCTCCTCCCTCCGGCGTTCGCCCAGCAGGGACCGCAGCGTCGCCAGCATTCCCTCGTCAAAGCCGGTGCCCACCTTGCCGGCGTAGCGGAGGCCGCCGCCGCCGTCGGGGATCCCCACCAGCAGCGCGCCCAAGCGCCCCTGGCGCGTCCC
>JAKAZC010000377.1 GCA_021826655.1 Actinomycetes bacterium
CCCGCGGCGAGCCGGGCGAGGCGTAGACGGCACGGGCCCGGTACCGCAGGGGGCGCTCGTCGAGCTCCTCCAGGTAGTGGGCCACCCACCCGGCCACCCGGGCCACGGTGAAGAGGGTCTGGCCGGCATCGGCCGGCAGGCCCGCCGCCCAGGTCACCGCGGCCAGGCCGAGGTCGACGTTGGGTGGGGGGAGCTCGGCCCGGGCGGCGAGGTCGACGAGGGCGTGGACCAGGTCGACCTGGGCCGGGTCGGCCAGGGCGCAGAACAGGCCGTCGAGCACCCGGTAGCGGGCGTCCCCGGCGCGGTACACGGGGTGGCCGAACCCCGGTAGGTGGTCCCGGGTCCGCAGGGTGTCGGCCACGGCCCGCTCCACCCCGAACTGGTCGGCGTCGACCAGCAGCCGGTGCACCTCCCGGCTGGCCCCGCCGTGGAGGCGACCGCCCAGCGTGCCGAGGCCGGAGAGCACCGCGTCGTACAGGTCGGCCCGGGTGGACGCGGCCATGCGCACGGCCACGGTCGAGGTGGCGAGCTCGTGGTCGGCCAGGAGCACGAGGGCGGCGTTGCCCGCCCGGACCAGGGCATCGTCGGGTGCCGGGTCGAGCCGGGCCGCCAGCCGGCCGGCCAACGAGTCCCCGAGGACCCGGCCGTCGTCGAGCACCAGCCGACCCGGGGCGGACGCCCCGGTCACCGGGTCCAGGGAGTCGACCATGGAGGCGGCGACGGTGCGCGCCGTCCGCACCACCGCCGCCGGGCGCAGGTCGCCCCGCACCGGGTCGGCGCCGGCGGCCATGACCACCGCCCACCGCATGCGGTCGGCCGCGGTGAACGCCGGGGGCGGTCCGAGGGCGGACGCCTCCCACCTCCCGGGGTCGGGCACCCCCCACAGCAGCACGGCCACCTCCTCGAAGGAGGCGGTGGTGGCGAGGTCGGCGGCGGGCACGCCCCGGTAGTGGGGTCCGTCGTCGGTCAGCTGGCAGACGCCCGTGGTGACGGTGGCCATCCGGGTCTCCACCGACTTGCCCTGCCGTGACCGGCGGGCCAGCTGCTCCACGTCGGCCGCGGCGAACAGGCTGTGCCGGCCGCCGGGCTCGGGATGGGAGGCGAGCAACCCCCGGCTCACGTAGGCGTAGAGCGAGCTCACCTTGATGCCCAGCCGACGGGCGGCCTCGTCACTGCGCAGCATCCGGTCCACCGGCGGCCTCCCGGACCCGAGCCCGTATTGACTTGATCAATATTTACAACCCCGGGGCCGCGTGTCCACACTGGAGGGGACGCCACCAGGCGGGAGCCACGCCGCGGACCGCCGCCGATCCCGAGGAGCCCACGATGCCCACCGCCGTCCAGCAGCTGATGTCCTCGCCTCCGGTGACCTGCGCGACCGGCGCCTCGCTGGCCGAGGCCACCTCGCTCATGCACGAGCGCCAGATCGGGTCGGTGGTGGTCACCGAGGGCACCGCCGTCGTCGGGATCCTGACCGAGCGCGACCTGCTGCGGGCCGCGGCCGGCCGGGCCGACCCGACCGGCGAGCCGGTCCACCGGTGGATGACCGCCCGTCCCGACGTGCTCCGGTCGGACGAGGAGGTCGGCGCGGCCTGGTCGGGCCTCACCCACCACCACTACCGCCACCTCCCGGTGGTGGACGGCGGGGCCGTGGTCGGCGTGGTCTCCCTGCGCGACCTGCTGGCCGTGGCCCAGATCCGGCCGGCCGAGGAGGCCGGCGGCGCACTGCCCCGCGGCCTCGAGGGCGTGGTCGTGGCCGAGACCTCGGTGGGAGACGTGCGCGGCGGGGAGGGCTTCTACCACTACCGCCAGTACCCGGCCGTCGAGCTGGCCGCCCGTCGCTCGCTCGAGGACGTCTGGCAGCTGCTCTTCGACGGCGCGCTGCCCGACCGGACGGCGTCGGCCCGATTCTGCGGCGAGGTGGCCGCCCTGCGGGAGCTGCCCCCCGGGCTCGCCGCCCTCCTGCCCTCGGTCGCCCGCCTCGGCGGCCCGCTCGACGCCTTGCGCACCGGCGTCTCGCTCCTCGGTGCCGAACTGGGCTGGCGGCCGAGCCACGACATCGGGCCCGACGAGCTGAGGGCCCAGGCGCTCCGCCTGTGCGCGGTGGTCCCCACCCTGCTCGCCGCGGCCCACCGCCTCCGCCACGGCCTCGACCCCGTCCCCCCGCGGGCCGACCTCCCCACCGCGGCCAACTACCTCTGGATGCTGCGGGGGGAGGAGGCGCCGGCGGCCCACGTGCGGGCCGTCGAGCAGTACCTGGTCCTCACCATCGACCACGGGTTCAACGCCTCGACCTTCACCGGCCGGGTGATCACCTCGACCGGCGCCGACCTGGCCGCGGCGGTCTGCGGGGCGGTCGGCGCCCTGTCCGGCCCCCTGCACGGCGGGGCGCCCAGCCGGGCCCTCGACATGCTCGACGCCATCGCCACCCCCGACCGGGCCGAGGGGTGGATCCGCGAGGCGGTGGGCCGGGGCGACCGCATCATGGGCTTCGGCCACCGCGTCTACAAGACCGACGACCCGCGCTCGGTCTTCCTGCGCGGGGTGGCCCGCTCGCTCGGGGGTCCGCTGGTCGACCTCGCCGAGCGCGTCGAGGCCACCGCGGTCGGGGTCCTGGCCGACCTCAAGCCCGACCGGCGGCTCTACACCAACGTCGAGTTCTTCGCCGGGGTGGTCCTCGGCACCTGCGGGATCCCCCGGGAGCTGTTCACCCCCACCTTCGCGGCCAGCCGGACGATCGGCTGGGCCGCCCACGTGATGGAGCAGGCCGCCGACAACCGCCTCATCCGCCCGGCCGCACGGTACGCCGGCCCACCTGCCCCCCAGCCCGT
>JAKAZC010000378.1 GCA_021826655.1 Actinomycetes bacterium
CGTTGAGGAGCGAGCGGATGCGCTCGTCGAGCTCGTCCACCGCCCCGCGACGGGCGGGCCCGGTGCGCCCGGTGCCGCTCGGCGGGTCGTACGTCGCGTTCGACACCGCCGTCGCGATCGCCGACGCGGTCCCGCCGCCGAGGCTCAGGGACACGCGGATCCGCCCGATCCCCGCCTCGGCGGCAGCGCTGGCGGCGTCGCCCGAAAGGCTCACCCCGCGCGCACCCTCGGGATGGTGGAGTATCTCGACGGTGCGCAGGTCCGAGAGCACCCCCGAGGCCTGCAGGATCTTCAGCGTGGCCGACTTGGCCGCAAACCGCGCGGCGAGCCCGGTGGACGCGCCGGCGGCGTCGGTCGGAGGGGCGCCCGTGGCGCCGGGGATGCTGGCACGGGTCCAGAGCTCGTGGTCCGTGTAGACCCTGCGCAGGTACCGGTCGCCGAACCGGTCGACCGAACGCTGCACGTCGCGGATCCGCACGAGGTCCATCGCGACCCGGCAGGTCGGGGTCCGCGCCCCGGGGCTCTCCACCACGCCCCCGCTCACCGGTCACCCATCTGGGCGATTGCACGGCGGAGGACGTCCTCGGCGCCGAGGACGCTGTCGGCTCCCACCCACGTCAGCGCCGAGCGGACGGTCGCCGCGGGCGTCTCCGCCGCCACGCCCTGGCTCGCGCCCACCAGGCGCCGCTCGATCGCCGCCGCGTCACCCGAACCGGTCCTGACCTCGGCCACCACCGCGAACGTGCCACGTCCGATCCGACCGAGGAGATCGCCGGTGCGCACGAGATCGCCCAACCGCTCGGCCAGCGCGCGCAGCAGCGTCTCGGGGATGGGCCCGGGGCACCGCAGGTCGATCAGCACGAGCGCCACGCAACCCCCCGCCGACCTCCGCAGGGTGCCCAGGGCTCCACCGAGGTGCACCAGCACCGCCGGCAGGCGGGGCAGCCCGGTCAGCGGGTCGACGCCGAGGACGGCGCCCAGGTCCTCGCCGGGCTCGTGGGGGGCTTCGGCGAGAAGGGGCCGGTGCGGGACGGCCGCGGCGGCCGGAGCCGGCGGGGCTTCCCGGGGCGGCGGGGCCGCGACGCCGACCGCCGGGGTGGGCGGGGCCTGGGACGGCGTCGGGGCGGGCCCCGACGCGGCAGATCCGGTCGGGGTGGTCGCCGACGGGGCCGGGGGCGGGACCGCCGGGATCGTTGCCGTGGTCGGAGGCGGGCTCGTCGGGGCCGGCGGCGGCGGCGGCGTGATCGGCGGGAAGGCGCCGGCTCCTCGGTACCACTCGACGACCGGGACCGAGGCCGCCACCTTCAGGAGCGCTTCGGAATGCACGACGGTCCGCTCCGGGACGTCCCCGGGCGGCGGGGGGGGACCGGTCACGGACCGGGGGGGCTCGGGGGCGGGTCGCGGCGAGGGCGACGGGGCCTCGGGGGCGGGTCGCGGCGAGGGCGACGGGGGCTCGGAGGCGGGTCGCGGCGAGGGCGACGGGGCCTCGGGGGCTCCGGCCGGCGTCGCGGCACCCGGCTCGGCCCCTTCGGGGGCGCCGAGGTCCTCCGCCGGCGAGGGCCGCTCCTCGTGCACCACGGTGAAGACGTTCTCGACGACCTCCTGCCGGGCCCGCAGGTACGAGGTGAGACGAGCGGCCATCGTGCCGAGCAGGTCGAGATGATCCTGGTCGAAGTTTCCGCTGGCCGGCTCGGCCACGCACAGCAGCCCCCACGGACGATCGGCGGCAGTGAGGTCGCTCAGCGGCGCCACGGCCAGCTTGACCTGATGGTTCTGGCCCGGCCAGTGCTCCCCGGGAAGCCGGCCCGTTCGGACCAGCACCCGGCCACCGCTCAGGTGGGGATCGGCCCAGGTCTGGTGGACGAGCTCGTCGACCGCCTCGACGGTCCACTCCGTCTCGGCGCCTAGCTGGGGGAACGTCGCCAGGGCGAAGGTGCCGTCGGCGTTGCGCAGCGCGGCGAAGGCAACGGCGACGCCGCACTGTGCCCTCGCCATCCGGAGGAGGTTGACGACTCCTCCCTGCGCACTGCTGTCCATGGTCACCTTCTCCACCACCGAGACCTGCACCTCGCATTCTCCTCCCGCGGTCGGCCCCGATGATCCCTGCGCCCTCCGCATGGAGCGAGTGCCGCCATCTCGCCGCCCGATCCTCGTCGTACACCCGCACGGTAGAGGGGTGCCGTCCCGGCGTCGTCCGCCCTGCGTCCGCCCTACGTCCCCCCCGGCCCCCGATCCGGCGGCGGGTACGGCGGCGGCTGGGCCGGGAGCGAGCATCCCGGCGCGGACTGCCACGGCGGCGCCAGGTCCGAGTCGAGCACGAAGGTCGTCGCCGGGCCCGCCTCCGCGGCCCACGGCCCGTGCCGGCCGAAGGGCCGGTAGTGCGTCAGGACGCCGACCGTGGCATCCCACAGCGCGGTGTAGAGGCACGCCTCCGCGCCGCGCTCGCGGCACGTCGTCTCCACCACCGTCCCGCGGACGCCCCGAGCCATGGCCGGAACGGTCTCGAGAAATCCCCGGCTGAGCTCACAGGCCGCCCCCGAGCTCAGGTCCCCGTACGGCAGCGCCCGCACCACGGCGCATCCCCGGCGGATCCGGATCACGTCGAACCGGACGCCGACGGCGACCAGCAGCGGCCGGGCCTGCTCGAGCACGTCGAGCACGACGTCGAGCCCGTCGGACCGGGCGCGGGCCAGCAGGGGATGGATCGCCAGCCGCCGACCGATGGATGCACGCCATTTCCGCCGCACCAAGCTATAATGCTTGGTATAAATCGCCACCGCGATCGGGGGCCGCAATATTCAGGAAAGGAACCTACCATGGCTGCTT
>JAKAZC010000379.1 GCA_021826655.1 Actinomycetes bacterium
TCGATCACCCGGACGGTGACCGAGGCCGCCGTCCTCGACCTCCCGCCCGACGTGCTCGACAATTACCTCTACGGCAACGCCGAGAGCTTCTTCTTCTCCCGTCCCGGCGCGGTCGGCTGACAGGGAACGGCGACCTCCCCGCGTTCGTCGGGCGGCGGCGCCCCCCGCCGGCGCGCGGCATGCTCGGGGCGTGCGCTGGCTCGTCGACGGCATGAACGTGATCGGGCCGAGGCCGGACGGATGGTGGCGGGACCGGCGGGCGGCTCAGCGGCGCCTCGTCGGGGACCTGGCCGCTCTCGTCGGGCGCGAGGGCGACGAGGTGACGGTCGTCTTCGACGGGAGCGTCGATCCCGCTGCGGTCGACGCCGGGCGGATCCGGGGCGTCACCGTGGCGTTCGCGCCGGGAGGACCCGACGCCGCCGACCGGGTGATCGCGGCGATGGTGAGGGGGGAGGCCGGCAGGACCGGTGACCGTGTCGTGGTCACGTCCGACGCCGGGCTCGCCCGCGAGGTGCGGGCCATGGGGGCGAGCGTGATCGGTGCGGGCTCGTTCGTGCGCCGGCTCACCTCGGGCACGGCCGCCCGGACGCGCCGGCAGCGGTCGAGCCGCCCTCCCGTCGGTAGGCTGACCCACGACCGGGCAGTGGCACACGGAGGCAGGGAGGGTTCGATGGGCGCGGAGACGGTGACTCGGGACACGCCGTTCGTTCCCGAGGACGACACGTACCACCAGGTGTCGGACGATCCGTTCGAGGTCGAGACGAATTGGTGGTCCTTCAACGTCCCCGAGCGCCGGATCGGCGCTTGGCTGCACGCCGGCTACCACGCGAACCGCGACCAGGTCACGTGGCGCGTCTTCGTCTGGGACCGGAGCGGCAGCGACCCGGGGCGGCTGGCCTACTACAAGAACATGGCCGACGTGCCCATGCCGCCGGGGGCCGATCTCCGGGACATCACCTTCCCCGGCGGGGGCTACCGCGTGAAGATGCTCACCCCCCTGATGGACTACGCCGTCTCGTACGGGGACGCGGAGGCCGGCTTCTCCGTCGATCTGGAGTTCCGGGCGGTGCACCCGCCACAGCGGTTCACGCCCGGCGAGCCGCCGGCGATGCACAACCCGCACCTCGACCAGCTCTGCCGGGTCACCGGCGAGCTCGTCCTGCACGGTGAGCGCATCGCAGTGGACTGCCATTCCGTGCGCGACCGCACCTGGGGCCCGAGGGGGGGCCACCACTCGCAGAGCCAGAAGCCCGAGTACGTCCGCGGCGAGCACCGGATCGCCCAGCCCGGCGGGCCGAGGTGGCGTGAGATCGAGCGCGAGCGGGGCCGCGGGCGCATCCAGTACATCTTCGGCCACACCGACGCGACCACGGGGTTCCTGAGCTTCGTGCGGCCCCAGGACGGGGACGCGGCCGGCTGGTCGCCGATGAACGTGGGGTGGCTGCTGAAGGACGGGGTGTTCGAGCACCTCGACAAGACGAGGAGCAGGACCCGCAATTTCCGCGATCCCCGCACCGGCTGGTCCGCGCACATGCAGGTCGAGATGACCGACGTGGCCGGCCGGACGATGGAGGCCGAGGGGTTCGCGGTCAGCCACATGTGCGAGCACCAGGCCGGCTCCAACGCGCTGATGCGCTGGGAGTACGAGGGCAGGATCGGTTGGGGCGAGGACCAGGACGGTTGGCGCCTCGACCACTTCGCCAAGATGCTGCGCGCGCTCCGCTCCACGCGATGAGCATCGACCCGGTGCCGGCCACACCGCGGGCCGGCACCGGAGCCGTCAGCCGATGACGACGAGCGGTATGTCGCGGTCGGTCTTGTCCTGGTACCTGGCGTAGCCCTTGTACCAGTCGACGATGCGTGGCCACAGCGCCGCCTTCTCCTCGGCGGTGGCCACCCTGGCCGTCTTCAGCTCGGTCCTGGCGTGCCGCTGGATCGTGACCGCCGGGTTGGCGACGATGTTGAGGTACCAAGCCGGGTGATGGTCGCGCCCCCCGTTGGAGGCGATCAGCACGATGCGGTCCCCGTCGGGGAAGTAGTTGAGCGGCGTCATCCTCGGTTGCCCCGACTTCCGCCCGGTGGTGGTGAGCAGCAGGATGTTCGCGTTGCCCATCTTCGAGCCGACGGCGCCCTTGGTCGCCCGGTAGACCCAGGCGTGCGCCGCCGGCATCAGTCGGTTCACGTGGTCACGGATCGTGGGCACGACCTGCAGGTTATCGTCCCGGGCGCGCTCGGGACGATACGCCGACGGTGGCGAGCTTGCGATGGCACCGGGGAGCTGGTACCCATTTTAGGAATCTGTATTTGGAAATGATGGCGATCGGACGGGAGCATCCATGCGCAGAGGATCGGGGACCACGGAGGGTGGCTGAGGCGCTGGGTGGCCTCAGGGTGGTGGAGCTGTCCCCGACGATGACCGGGGCCCAGGTCGGCCAGTTGCTGGCGGACTTCGGGGCGGAGGTCGTGATGGTGGAGCCGCGCGGAGGGAGCGGGCTCCGCTCGCAGCCGGCGTTCCCCTTCTGGGCCAGGGGGAAGCGGAGCGTCGAGCTCGACTTCCACGACCCCGCCGATCTCGACGTGGCCACCGCGCTCGCGGCCTCGGCCGACGTGGTGGTCGAGACGTTCCGTCCCGGCGTCGCCGATCGCCTCGGCCTCGGCTACCACGCGCTCAGCGGGCGAAACCCGCGCCTCGTTCACGTCTCGATCACCGGCTTCGGCCGGACGGGTCCGTACGCGGCGATGAAGGGCTACGAGCAGCTCGTGCTGGCGAAGGTCGGGGGGCTCGAAGCCTTCGCGGGGATGGTGGCCCGGCCCGGCCCGGCC
>JAKAZC010000035.1 GCA_021826655.1 Actinomycetes bacterium
GAGGCCGCCCATCGAGCCGTGGAAGGGGGCGTCACCGAAGGCGAAGATGCCGCCGTCGGAGGCGACCATCCAGTAGCCGTGTCCGGAAGGAGTGGCCGCGAGCCCGACGACCGGCCGGTCGAGCGGAGTACCGGCCAGGTCACCGCTGACGGGGAAGGTCCCATAGGCGATGACCCGGCCGAACGACGTGGCCATGGCGTAGCCGCCGCCGTCGGCACTGGCGGCCATCCCGATCACCATGCAGTCGGTGAGCGGGGACGAACAGGGTGCGGGTGGGGGTGCCGGCGGCGCGGTGGTCCAGCACGCGGCGTCCATCTCGGCCGTCGCGTTGTCGACCGCGAGCGTGGTCGTGCACGTCGGGTCGATCGTCCACGGCGGTACGCAGGCGACCACCCGGCAGACGATGCGTCCGATGCAGTCGATCTGCTGATTGCACTGCCCGTAGCGGAATTGGAAGCATCCGGTCGCCCACGAGTCGCAACCGGCGGGGCCGCAGCCGCAGGTCGTCCCGTCGCACCCCGGATCGCAGAATCCCCATCCGTTGCCGCATCCGGTGGTGCAACCGCACGAGGCGTGGCAGTCCATGTAGTAGCGCGGCCCGCCGCAGTAGGACGAGTTGTCGGCCTTCCACCAGCCTCCCATGACCGTGTCGGTGGGGCAGTAGTTGTAACCGTTGTTGATCGAACAGCAGAACTCCGAGAACCCGGCGCAACACGTCGTGCCGCAGCCGCAGGACGTGTCGGCACAAGTGCACACGGCGGCATAGGCGGTGCCTGGGCGCAGGAGCAGGTCCACGCCGGAGCCCACGGCCACCGCGCTGCCGACGACGGCCGAACGGTTGATGAAGCTCCGACGGGACAGCCGGGCACCGAGGAACGATGACGCCCGGTCCACCAGGGCGGTGCTCATGCCGGCCCCCGGGTGATTCCGAGCAACTGGCGGGTGGCCCCCAACGTGGCCAGGCGGCCGAGCGCGAGGAAGGCCAACCACGCGCCCAGGAGGCTCACACCCGCCAGGGGCACACCGTGCCATGGCTGACCGGCCAGGAGGGACGGCAACCACCCGCCGGGGGCGGCCGCGGCCATGGCTGTCGCCGATGCCGACAGCGCGAGGTCCACGACGACATGGAGGCGGGTCGCCGGCGTATCGGGCGTGCCGAAGCAGCCGCAGGTCGCCAGTGGTCCGCCACGGGCGCGCGCCAGGGTCACGAAGGCGGCGAAGCCCAGGTAGGAGAGTGCGACGAGCGCGGCCGACGAGGTCGAGGGACGAGCCAGGCCGGCCACGCCCACGAGGGCCTCGGCGGCGGCGGCGGCACGGACGAGGAGGACCAGCGCGGCGAGTGGGACGGGAACCGTGGCGGCGGCGGCCCGAGCCGTGTCTCCCGGCCGGACCGCCTTGGCGACGCCGGCGGCGACGAGCAGCACGCAGGCGACGAGGTACGGACCCATCAGTTCCACGGCGCCCCCACGGACGCAGGAGCCGAGGTGGGCCCGACCGCAAGCTGGCCCAGCAGCGCGTTGACCCGTGGGACCAGTTCCGCCCGGCGGGTGTGGCCGCCCAGCACCACGTAGAGCGTGAAGGGGCGCCCGGCCTCGGTGAAGAACCACTGGGTCCCCGACTGTCCGACCAGGCCGCGCCGCAGTACGTAGGGGAGGAAGTCCGACGTCGACAGCCGCCGGGGCATGCCCGCCCGTGCGAACAGCCGGGTTCCCGCGCTGTCGGGCCCGTATTCGAAGAGGGAGGCGAACACATCGCTGCCGGTCATGAGGTGCACCGCACCTCCGCCGAAATCGCCCACCTCGACGGGCAGGGCGAACGTGGCGAAGTGCGCCACCGCGCACGGCAATTCCGGGCCGGATCCCCGGCGCTTGAAGATCCGCCCTTCGAAGCCGGCAGGCAGGTCGGCGGTGATGCCGTGGGCGCTCATGGTCGCCACGGTCAGCCCGCCCGACGGACGTGCCGGTCGGACACGGGCATCCGGGCGTCAGGTGGGCCGTAGAGGTCGTCGAGCGAGGAGGGGTACAGGCTCGGGTCGCCGGGGTGGATCCCGGCGGCCCGCAGCTCGTCGTCGTTGGCCGACTCACGGGCGGGCCCGCCGATCCCGATGTCTCGGTCCGCGCGTACCCCCGGGGCGAACGCTGCCGCGTCGACCTGGGCCCGACGCACCAGTTCGGCGACCTGGTGGAAGCGGTTGGCCACGCCTTCGCCGATCCGACGCCCCGACGATCCGTCGACGAGGACGAAGAACGGTGAACCGGGCACCTCGTAGTCGGTCCACGCCTCGCTCGACATCACGACCGCCAATCCGGGCGGTGCCAGTTCGGCGACTTCCCCAGGGATCTCACGGTCGGCGCCCTTGGTGACGACGACGAGACGGGTGCCGTCCGGCAGCCCGAGCCCCCCCGGGTCGCGGAACGACTCCCAGAACCCGGCGCACGACGAGCAGCCGGTCGACAGGAAGGCGAGCAGCGTCAGCCCGGCGGAGCCCGCCGGAGCGACGGCGAGGGCGTCGCCCCCCGGGGTCATCCCGGCGAGCGCCGGAGCGGACGTGGCGTCGCGTCCTGGGGCCAGGGTCGGCCCCAACGTGAGCGGCACCGCCCCTGGCCGGTCGGTGGCGGCGCGGCCGTGTCCCGTCACCTCCACTGGTTCCCCGACGCCCGCCCCGAGGTCGTGCAGGGCCTTCAGGATGTCGGCATGGCTGCGAAGCAGCCCGGCGACAAGGACGGCCAGGAGTAGGACGACGAGCGCGAGCAGGACGACGAGCGCGACCACGGGAGACCTCCGGTTGCGTGGGTCGATGGCGACCACCGCCACCGGACCCGGCGCATGCCACCACTGTACGGAGTCCCTTCCGCAGAGTGGTGGCAATCGCGGCGGCACACCCGGCGTCGCAGCCGTTCGGTGATCAGGACGCGCCTAGGCTCGTCGCGATCGGTCGGCGGACCGGCGGCGGCCAGGGGGAGGCACCCATGGGATTGCGCATCGAGACGGTGACCATCGACGCCGTGGACCCCGAGGCCCTGGCCGCCTTCTGGTGTGCGGCACTCGACTGGGTCCACCGGGTGGACGAGGACGGTGACATCTGGATCGAGCCGGACGACGATCACCCGGACGCCGGTACCGTGCGTCCCCTGCTCCTCATGCGCGTCCCCGAGATGAAGGCGGGCAAGAACCGCCTGCACCTCGACCTCGTCCCCGACGACCACGAGCGCGAAGTGGAGCGGCTCGAGGCGATCGGGGCCACCCGACCGAACGTCGGCCAGACGGGGAACGAGTCCTGGGTGGTGATGGCCGATCCCGAGGGGAACGAATTCTGCGTCCTGGACGAGCCGGACCTCGTCGGGGACTGACGGACGCGCCGACGGACCGGTGGTCAGCCGGCGCCCGCCGTCTCGGCGGCCGCCTTGACCTCGGCGGCCTTCCGGTAGGCCTCGAGCTGGTCCAGGAGCGGCATGCGCTCCTGGCCGACCGTCGAGTCGAGCCGCGCCGCGATCTCCTCGGGGGTCCACCGTCCGTCGGCGTACACGGCCCGCACCTCTCGGGGCTGGTTCCAGACCGCGATCTTCGGGCCCACCGACGTGAAGACCTGACCGGTCACATGCCGGGCCCTGTCCGACAGGAGGTACACCACCATCGGTGCCACGTCCTCGGGGTCGCCCATCTCGGCGAGGTCCATGGGCACGTTGGCCGACATGCGCGTGCGGGCGACGGGGGCGATGGCATTCGCGGTGATGCCGTACCGATGGAGGCCGGCCGCGGCCGATCGCACCAACGACACGATGCCGCCCTTGGCCGCGGCGTAGTTGGCCTGGGCCACGCTGCCGGCGAACGCCCCCGAGGTGAAGGCGACCAGTGCGCCACCGCCCTCCTGCTTGCGCATGACGGCGGACGCGGCCCGGAATACGGTGAAGTGCCCTTTCAGGTGGGTCTCGATGACCGTGTCCCACTCGTCCTCCGCCATGTTGAACAGCATCCGCTCCCGCAGGATGCCGGCGACGGCGACCACACCGTCGATCCGACCCCAGCGCTCGACGCCGGTACCGACGATCCGCTCCCCGCCGGCCAAGGTCGTCACGCTTTCGGCCACGGCCACTGCATCGCCGCCGGCCGCGACGATCTCGGCGACGACGGCCTCGGCCACCTCGCTCTTCGGGTCCTCGCCCGCCATGGACACACCGATGTCGGCGACGACGACCCGGGCACCCTCGGCCGCCGCGGCCAGGGCGACGGCGCGACCGATACCCCCGCCGGCACCGGTGATGGCGACGACCTTGCCGTCCAGGAATGCAGTCATGGCGCGTTGCTCCTCGTGTTCGTCGTTCGGTTGTTCGTCGTGGCGACCGGTGGTTCACCGCGGCGCCGCCGCCGGAGCGCCCCCCGTCCGAAAGGCAGGTTGACCACCTACTGGAACCTGTTCTAGCGTCCCCACCGGGTCGGCGCCACCCCGCTCCCCGCCACCGTCCGCCCCCACGGGAACGAAACGGAGGCGGTGCGATGGAGTCCCCGCCGACCACCGTCCCACAGCACGACCGCGACGGTACCGCAGCGACGACGACACGGGGGAATGCGACGACATGGGTGATCTCGGTTTCTGGGCACTGGCGCACGAGCATCCGGAGCATCTGGCGCTGGTGGCGCCGGACGGCACCGAGTACACGTCGGGCGAGCTCCTCGCCCGGTCCAACCAGGTCGTGCACGGACTCCGCCGTCTCGACCTCCAGCCCGGGGACGTGGTGGCCACCCTCCTGCCCAACGGGGTGGAGATGTTCGAGCTCTACCTCGCGGCGCTCCAGGCGGGCTGGTACCTGGTCCCGATCAACCACCACCTGATAGGACCCGAGGTGGCCTATATCCTCGCCGACTCGGGTGCAAAGGTCTTCGTGGCCCACGAGCGGTTCGCCGAGGTGGCGCTCGACGCGGCCGAGGAGGCCGAGCTCCCGTCCTCGATCTGCCTGGCGGTCGGGGACATCCCCGGCTTCGGCTCCTACGCCCGGATGCGCGACGTACAACCGACCGCCGACCCCGAGGGTCGGACGATCGGCGACGTCATGAACTACACGTCGGGCACCACCGGCAACCCGAAAGGCGTCTTCCGCAAGCTGAGCGGCCTGTCACCCGAAGAGGCCGCCCTGGGCCAGTCCGGGATCCTCTTCCTCTTCAACGTCCAGCCCCAGGACGACAACGTCCACATCGTGGGCTCGCCGCTCTACCACACGGCCGTGATGCGCTTCTCGGGCGCCTCGATCCACCTGGGCCACACCATCGTGGTCATGGACAAGTGGTTGCCCGAGGACATGCTCCGACTGATCCAGCAGTACCGGGTCACCACGTCGCACATGGTGCCCACCCAGTTCCACCGGCTCCTGGCCCTGCCGGCGGAGACCCGGGCGCGCTACGACGTGACGTCGCTCCGCCACATGATCCACGCCGCCGCACCGTGCCCGGTGGACGTCAAGCACCGGATGATCGACTGGTGGGGCGACGCCATCGACGAGTACTACGCGGCGTCCGAAGGCGGCGGCACCCTGGTGAGCGCCCAGGAGTGGCTGACCAAGCCGGGCACCGTCGGGAGGGCGTGGCCGATCTCGGAGATCGCCATCTTCGACGACGACGGGAACAAGGTCGAGGAGCCGAACGTGATCGGCACGGTCTACATGTCCATGTCGACCGGCGACTTCGAATACCACAAGGACGAGAAGAAGACCAAGGGCAACCGCATCGGCAAGTACTTCACCGTGGGCGACGTCGGCCTGATCGACGAGGACGGCTACCTGTTCCTGCGGGACCGCAAGATCGACATGATCATCTCGGGCGGGGCGAACATCTATCCCGCCGAGATCGAGAACGTGTTGCTCGGCTTTCCCAAGGTCGGCGACGTCGCGGTCTTCGGCATCCCCCACGACGACTGGGGCGAAGAGATCAAGGCGGTCATCGAGCCGGCCGACGGAATGGAGCCGTCCGACGAGCTCGCCACCGAGATCCTCGAGTACTGCGCGACCCGGTTGGCCAAGTTCAAGACACCGAAATCGATCGACTTCACCGACGCCATGCCCCGCGATCCCAACGGCAAGCTGTACAAGCGCAAGCTCCGCGACCCGTACTGGGAGGGTCGGGAGAAGATCTGACCCGGCGGCCGGTCAGGCGTCGGGGGCCGTGGTCCCCGACCCGGCCCCCGACTCGCCAGCGTCCACCCCCCGCCGCATCGCCGCGAGGAGCCCGTCGTCGGGACCGGTCGCGTTCTGCTCGGCGATGGCCAGCATCTGACGGGGTACCACCTCGATGAAGAGCCCGTCGGCCTCCGCGGTCAGCACGTCGTCGTGGTACATCGCCGCCCAGGTCCGGATCTTGCGACCTTCGCGCTCGAGGAAGCGGGCCTCGAGCCTGAGCTCGGTGCGCAGGGGCGTCGGCTTGCGGTACCGCACCGTGAGCGTTCCGGTCATGCCCGGGTTGCCGGCCACCATGTTCGCCGCACCCAGGATCTCGTCGAACGTGGCTGCAATGACCCCACCGTGGACGCAACTGGGCGGGCCCTCGTAGGGGTAGTCGAACCACGCCGCAGCCCGGATCTCGGGCGTTCCCCCCGGGCCGTCGACCACCTCGAGCCGCACCGGCGGCGCGATCGGGTTGAGGATGCCGGCGATCGGGCTGGTCGGGAAGTACTCGACGCTGGGCCGGTCCGCGTCCGGAGGTTGCCGCATCCGGCGGTCGGTGCCCGCCCCTGCGGCAAGCGACGCGGCGATCCGCTCCACGGCGTCGGCCGCCGCCGTCAGGTCCTGGTCGTCGGGGGTGCCCGACACCGTCATGGCGATGAGCGGGCGCAGCGCCTCGGCCATGCGGAGCCGGGCCGTGTCGGGGTGGTCGTCCGGGAACGGGATCGGGCGGCGGCGGCCGGCGAGATCGCTCACGCGCGGATGTAGACGGGAGGGCGCTTCTCCGCGAAGGCCCGCATGCCCTCGGCGGCGTCCGCGGTGGAGAAGATGGGCCAGCCGATCTCGAGGTCGGCGGCGAGCGCGTCGGCCTCCGACATCCCGTCGGTGACGCGCAGCGAGGTCTTGATGGCCTCCACGGCCAGCGGACCGTTCGACCCGATGACCCCGGCGATCTCCAGAGCCTTGTCGAGGGCGGTGCCGTCTGGCACGACGTGGCCGATCAGGCCGACGTCCTTTGCCTCCGCCGCGCTCATCGACCGGGCGGTCAGCAGCAGATCCATGGCCACCGTATAGGGGATCTGCCGGACGAGCCGGACCACTGACCCGCCGAGCGGGTAGAGGCCCCGCTTGGCCTCGAAGAGACCGAAGACCGCGCTCTCCCCTGCCACCCGGATGTCGGTTCCCTGGAGGATCTCGGTGCCACCAGCGACGGCATAGCCCTCCACCGCGGCGATCAGGGGCTTGGCCAGCTGGTGGTGGCGGAGAAGTGCCTTCCAGTGCAGGTCCGGGTCGGCGGTCATGCGCGCGGACACCTCGTCGTTGCCCGGACCGGACATCGACTTCAAGTCCATACCTGAGCAGAACGTCCCACCGGCGCCAGTCAGGACGGCGCAGCGGATGTCGTCGTTGGCGTCGATCTCGGTCCAGGCGTCCACCATGCCCACCAGCATCGGTCCAGAAAGCGAATTCTTCGCCTCCGGGCGGTTCATCGTCACGACTGCCGTCGTGCCGATCACCTCGTAGCTCAGGTGCTCGGTCTCGATCATGGTCTTGCTCCCTTCGGGGCGGGCGTCCTCCGCCGGTTCCCCCTCGTGCGCAGGTGCGCCGCGGTCGGTCAATTCCTCCACGAGCCCCGGCAGTGCCTTGGCCCCCGGAATCTAGAACGCATTCTACTTTCCTGGCCCGACCCGGGCGGGACGCCGGCCCTGCCTCGTCGAGAACCTTCCGGACGCCGTCGTGTCGCCGATGGGATCAGGACGGTGACGGGCCGCCGGTGATCCCCACCACCGGGGCGTTCAGGGACTGACCCCCGGTCGAACCCTCGAACGGCGCGTCGCCGAACGAAAAGATCCCGCCGTCGGAGGCGACCAGCCAGTAGCCCGCCCCCGTGTGCGACGAGGCCACGCCCACGACGGGACGCACCAGGGGCCGACCGCCCATCGACCCCGCGTAGGGTGCAGACCCGAAGGCGAAGACACCGCCGTCGGAGGCGACCAGCCAGTAGCCGTTGCCGGCGCCGGCCGGAACGGCCATGCCGACGACGGGGCGGGCCAACGTCAGTCCGCCGGTCGAGCCGAAGAAGCCGGCGTCCCCGAATGCGAAGACACAGCCGTCGGACGCGACCAGCCAGTAGCCGTCGTGGTCGGGGGTCGAGGCCAAGCCCACCACCGGTCGGGTCAGCCTCAGCGCACCGGTCGACCCGAAGAAGCCGGCCGAGCCGAAGGCGAACACCCCACCGTCAGCCGCGGTCTCCCAGTACCCAGGCGTCGCCGGGAGCGGGGCCGGGGGGCCGGGCAGGCCACCCGGGCCCGCGAACGCGTGCAGACGGTCCGCCGACGGGGCGATGACCAGCCCGTCGGCCGCAGCAGGCGACGGGAACGACGACGGATCCGAGCCGATCGCGAATTGCTGGACGGCACCGCCGTTCGCCGGGTCGAGCGCGTAGAGGGTTCCGCCGGTCACCGACCACACCAGTCCTCCGGCCACGATCGGCGAACCGTGGGCACCACTCGACGTGTGCCACAGGGCGGTGGGCGGTGCCGCTCCCGGCCGGACCGCCCGGAGGCCGTCACCGCACGGAACGAACAGTGTCCCGTTGAGGTCGGCCGATCCGCCGAAGGCGTCGGCGCCGCAGAAACCGGGGGTGGCCGCCACCTGGCCGCCCACACCGCCGAGCGGAGACTGGTGGAGCACGAAGGCCGTCTTGGACTTGCCCACCTGGAATGCGAGTCCGTCGGGAAGCAGGACCGGGGCTACGGAGCCCAGGTCGGCGTCTCCTCCGTTGTCGGACGTCCATGAGGACGGGGCGAACGAGTCGAGGAGGGTGGCCGTGGGAGTCAGTTTGAGAACCCCGTCACTGGCGTCGTACGGATCTCCGGCCGACGAGTAGGCGCTGTTGCCCGTGGCTACCCACACGTTGCCCTGGGCGTCGACCGACGGAGCCGCGCCGCCCATCCACACCGCACCCTGGCCGTCGTGGGGCAGTCCCGCCACGGTGAACACCGCGGTCGGGCCACCGGACTCGGGGGCGGACACGACGAGACCGTGGTACGGGCCGCAATCACCGTCATTGCCGCCGAAACCGACGATCACCCGCCCGTCGGTCAGAGCCAAGGACGCCCGTTGCAGCTCGTAGGCGGGGACGGTGCCCGGCGGGTCGATCACCTCGTCGAGGAGGACCGTTCCGCTGTAGAGGTCGAGGCCGATCAGGTGGTGGGAGGCCCCGCCCGGCACCTGTTCGGCGGCGACGACGAAGATCTCGTCGTGTGCCGCGTCGATCACCGGCGTCGAGGTGATGCCGACGGTCGGGGTGATGTCGCCACAGATTCCGGACACCGTCGACGGACTGAACGGCGTTCCGACGTGGGTCGACCACAGGATCGCTCCGGTGACGGCAGCGAAGGCGTACACGGTGTCGTTCTCGGTGGCGGCGAAGACCCGGCCTGTCGCCACCAGTGGCTGGCCGTAGAGGCTCCCGTCGAGCGCGGGCGTCGTCCACGCCGGGCCGGCGGGCGAAAACGAGGCGCCCGAAGCATCGACACCGGTCCGCGACCCGTTCTGGTCGAAGGTGGTCCACGAGGAGTCGGTCACTGTGTGGGTGACGACACCTGCGCCTCCCGACACTGCCACGGCCCCGGCTGCCGCCCCCACCGTGGCCACCACGGTGAGCGCGACCGGTCCGGCGAGCCGCCGGCCCGCACGGGCCGGCGACGAGGACGGGTGGAGGCGCATCCCCCCATGCAACCACGTGTACGGGTGACGCCGTACCGGCACCCCGGAGGTACCCGGAGCGACAGTGTGGCGAGGGCATCGGGCCGAGGACCGACCGGTTGGCGACCGGCCCCGGGCCGCCGCCTCAGATCCGCTCGATGATGGTCCCGGTGGCGAGGGCGCCGCCGCAGCACATGGTGATCAGGGCGAGATTCCGGTCGGTCCGCTCCAACTCGTGGAGTGCGGTGGTGATCAGCCGTGCACCGGTCGAGCCGACCGGATGGCCGAGGGCGATCGCCCCGCCGTTCACGTTGACCTTGTCCCAGTCGGCCTCGTGCACCCTGCCCCATGACATGACCACCGAGGCGAACGCCTCGTTGACCTCGAAGATGTCGATGTCCGCCATGGTCATGCCGGCCTTCTTCAGGACGTCGGCCGTAGCGGCGATGGGGCCGTCGAGGTGGTAGTAGGGGTCCGAGCCGACCAGGGTCTGCGCCACGATCCGGGCACGGGGACGCAGCCCGGCCTCGCCGGCCCGCTCCTGCGACATCCAGAGCACGGCGGCGGCGCCGTCGGAGATCTGCGAGCTGTTGCCCGCCGTGTGCATGCCGTCGGGCAGCACCGGCTTAAGTCCGGCCAGTCCTTCGGCCGTGGTCTCTCGGGGGCCCTGGTCGCGGGCCACGAGCGTGCGCTCGCCGGTGGGGCCGTCGGGTCCCACCACCGGAACCTCGATCGGGGCGATCTCCCGGTCGAACCGGCCCTCGGCCACCGCCACGGCCGCCTTGCGCTGGCTCTCGAGTCCGAGCCAGTCGACGTCGGCCCGGGTGATCCCGTACTTCTGTGCGATCCGCTCGGCCGCGTTGAACTGGTCGGGCATGTCCCACGGGAACTGGTCGGGGCGGGACCTTCCGGGCCCGTTGACGGCGTTGGCCCCGAGGCCGACCCGGCTCATCGCCTCGACACCGCAGGCGATGCCCGAGTGGATGGCGTCGGCGGCGATGAGGTTGGAGATGAAGTTGTTGGCCTGCTGGGCCGAGCCGCACTGGCAGTCGACGGTGGTGGCCGCGGTCTCGTAGGGCATCCCCTGGCTGAGCCACGCGGTGCGGGTGACGTTGGACGCCTGCTCACCCGCCTGGGTGACGCACCCGCCGACGATCTGCTCTACCGAGCCCGGGTCGATCCCCGCCTTCTTCACCAACTCCACCTGGGCCTCGCCCAGCAGCTCCGCGGCGTGGAAGCCGGACAGCCATCCGTTCCGCTTGCCGATCGGCGTGCGGACTGCTTCGACGATCACGGGCTGGGCCATGGCGGTTCCCCCTGTTGTGCGTGGTGGTGGGCGGTTAGGCGTGCTTCGACTGCCGGCCGGTACGGCGGGACAGCGCCCGGGGCCCGGCGGGCACAGTATAGAACCGGTTCTAGATCCCGGCCTCCCGGGCCGCGGATGCACCGGTCGACCCGGGTCGGCGGCGGTCGTCGGTCGGGCGACCCGTAGGTGGGCCTAGGATACTTGTGCACACAATCACTTTGTCCGACGAACGTGCCCACCGCTACCCCGCAAGGAGCTTCCGTGTCCAAGCCCATCCTCCAGATCATCATCGGAAGCACCCGCCCGGGTCGGGTCGGCCTGCCGGTGGCGCAGTGGTTCGACGGCGTCGCCCGTGAGCAGGGCGCGTTCGACGTCGAGCTCCTCGACCTGGCCGAGGTCGCCCTCCCCCTGCTCGACGAGCCGGGCCATCCCGTTGCCCGCCAGTACGTGCATCCCCACACCGTCGCGTGGAGCGAGACGATCGGCCGCGGCGACGCGTTCGTCATCGTGCACCCCGAGTACAACCACAGCTTCAACGCCGCGCTCAAGAACGCTCTCGACTACCTGCACGCGGAGTGGAACTACAAGCCGGTCGGCTTCGTCAGCTACGGCGGGGTCGCCGCCGGCACCCGCGCCATGACGGCGCTCAAGCCGGTCGTGGCGGCCCTGCGGATGACGCCGGTGGTGGAAGCGGTCAACATCCCCTTCGTGGCCCAGTTCCTCGACGACGAAGGACGGTTCGTCCCGAACGAGGTGCTGCTTGCCGGCGCGGCGGGAATGCTCGCCGAACTGGCAAAACTCGAGTATGCACTGCGTCCGCTGCGCCGGGGTTCTGCGGGCTGACGCCGGGTTGCCCGCCGGCGCCCACGGTCGGTCCGGCACGGACCAGGGGACGGCAGGGAGACGGCGACGAGGCGCGGACCACCGGTGCGGTACTGTGCCGATCAGATGGGTGGGGGCGTCCCCCCGGCAGCGACACCGTCCGACCCGGGCATGCAGTCCCCGTCCGGCTGCCCGAGCACGTGGAGGAACGGGATGAGTGTGTCGAAGGTCCCCGAGTGCGCCGTGCCGGAATCGTCGCCGGTCCGATCCCCGGGATCGGCCGTGTCCGACCACCGGAGCGCCTGACCATGGCATGGCTGACGAAACCGGGGTCCGACGTGGTCGACCTGACCGTGGTGGCCGTGCCCGGCTACTTCGTCGCCATGGGCATCGAGTACCTGTCCCAGCGACGCCGCCTGGCCCGGGGTGGAGGGCCCTCGGCCGGCGACTACGAGCGTCGCGACACGTTGGCCAGCTTGGCCATGGGAAATCTGAGCCTGCTCGCCCCGTTCGTGGTTCCTCCACTCCTCCGTCCGATCACCCCGGGCCGCGGCAGATTCGCCAAAGCCGCCATCGGAGTGTCGGCCGCGGCCATCGTGGTGACCACCGCGGCCGACGTGGTCGCCCGCCGCTCCGGGCACCGGTCGCCGGGGACCGTCGTCGCCGAGGACGGGGCCGCCCTGACGGCGGGGCCACCGTCGCCGGCACGCCGGATCGCCGCGATCGGCGGAGTGACCGCCGTTGCCCTGGGGGGCGTGGCGATCACCGCTGCCTGGGCCGCAGCCACCACCCCCGAACGACTGTGGAGCCGGCGCCTCGTGCCCCGGTTGGGCAGCCGGCCCGCCGTCCTGGCCGTCGCCCTCGTCGGCTGGGACTTCATCTACTACTGGAACCACCGGTTCATGCACACCAGCCGTTACATGTGGGCGGTCCACGAGGTCCACCACTCGAGCGAGCGGTACAACTTGTCCACCGCCCTGCGCCAGCCGGTGGCCGATGCTCTCGGCACGACACTCCCCTACGGCCTGCTCTGCCTGATCGGTGTGCCGCCCGACGCGGTGGCCACAGCGCGGGGCGTCAACCTGATCTACCAATTCTGGATCCACACCGAGTCGATCGACCGGATCGGCCGGGCGGAGCGGGCCCTCAACTCACCGTCCCACCACCGGGTGCATCACGGGACGAACCGGCAGTACCTCGACCGCAACCACGGAGGCATCCTCATCGTCTGGGACCGGCTGTTCGGGACGTTCGAGCCCGAGGACGAACCGGCGGTCTACGGGCTCACCACCAACATCGACACCTACAACCCTGCCCGCATCGCCAGCCACGAGTACGCGGACCTCGCCCGCGACATCGCCTCCTCGACGGGCTGGGCCGAGCGGCTGTCGTACGTCCTGCGGGGACCGGGCTGGGCGATGCGGCGTCGGGCGGAGCGGGCGGCGGTCCCGACGCCCTGAGCGCCCTGCGCGTTGAGCCGCTCGCCACCAGCGAAGGTCTGCGGCTCCGGGCCCGGCAAGCCGCGTCGGCGACCGACCATCAACCCGTAGGCCAGGTTCCAGCCGGGGCGGCGGGTGGACGGCAGGGAAGGTCCTGCCCGTCCTTCGTCCGCACCCTCACGTCGGTCACAACCTTGGGGGATGACGCCCTCGAACCTCGTCCGCCGCCAAAGGCCCCAGGCTCTGGGCCATGGGCCATGGGCCATCAGGATCTTCTCTTCGGAACCGCCTACCTGTCGCTCCTTGACATCCACACTGGAGACCTCGCTCAACGGGATCGAACGGGTGAGTCTGAGTTGGCCGTAGCCGAGGCCGACGTCCTTGATCCACAGACGGACCCCGTGGCTTCCGAGTTGTCAGTGGCCTCGGACACGAGTGCACGCTGGCCACCCCGATAGTGGCATTTCACGGCGAAACCGATGAAGACCGAGTCGTCATCAGCGTTCTCCGTTGGATCGACCTCCATCGACTCTGTCTATCGATCCTGCGGTTCAACGCGACGGCGGAATCTGGACCCGTACGACCGAGCCGGCAGCGTTCGGTCACTCCCTCGAATCCGGGAGCCGGCCCCTCGACGTCTGGTACCATGCGTTGCATGGTTCAGAGTGATGATCCTGTCTGGCTCGCTCAGCTTCGACGGGGATCCGTCGAGCACTGTGTACTCGCCCTGTTGCGAAGCGAAGAGAGATACGGCTTCGAGTTGGCCCGAATGCTGGTCGACGCAGGAGGACTGGTCGCAAGCGAAGGAACCATCTACCCCCTCCT
>JAKAZC010000036.1 GCA_021826655.1 Actinomycetes bacterium
GGCCACGTAGACGCCCCGGGGCGTCTGGGCCACGATCTCCTCGGCGTCGGCGTCGCCCGGCAGCAGGAAGGTGTTGGTCATCCGGACCATCGGCAGATCCCGGTACGACTGCCGGCGGCCGTTGCCGGACGACACCCGCCCCTCCTTTCGGGCCCGCAGGTAGTCCCACAGGTAGTCGGTGAGCACACCGTCCTCGATCAGCACGTTGCGCTGGGCCGGCCGGCCCTCGTCGTCCACGCCGTACGTGCCCCACTCCGAGCCGACCGTGCCGTCGTCGACCAGGGTCACCAGCGGGCTGGCCACCTGCTGGCCCACCTTGCCGGCGTAGACGGAGGCGGCCTTGACGACGTGGTCCGCTTCGAGCCCGTGGCCGCACGCCTCGTGGAACAGGATGCCGCCGCTCCCGCCGGCCAGCACCACCGGGAGCTCGCCCGACGGGGCCGGACGGGCCGACAGCTTGGCCAGCGCCTGGGACGCCGCGGTGCGGGCCAACTCCTCCACCGAGATCTCGTCGAACAGCTCGAAGCCGAGGGTGCGGGCCGCCGTCTCGTACCCGGTCTGCATGCCGGTGTCGCCCAGGGCGACGCACGATACCGTGAACCGGGTCCGGGCCTGCTCGTCCCCGGCGAGGAGCCCGTCGGAATTGGCGATCAGCACGCGACGGGTCGAGGTGCCGAATCCCGCCTGGACCTGGGAGATCCCCGCACCCGACGCCCGCGCCGCCTCGTCGGCCCGCTCGAGCAGTTCCAGGGCATCCGCCTTGGACCCGGCCCTCGGCGCCGGCCGTTCGCCACCCGACGACCTGGCCGCACCCGCCTGCGGCCCCACGGCCACGGTCCGGGATCCCCCTCCGCCGCCACGGGCCACGGCCGAGGCCGCCTCGGCCGCCCGGAGCAGGCCGTCCATGCTCAGGTCGGCGGTGTGGGCGAATCCGGTGGTCTCGCCGGACACCACCCGGATGCCCGCCCCGCGCTCTCGCCCCGAAGCCAGTTCCTCCACCCGCTTGTCGTCGAGCAGGGCGGAGGAGTTCGACCGGTCCTCGGCGAACACCTCGGCGAAGTCGCCGCCGTTGCGCAGCGCCTCCGACAGCACCCGCTCCAGCACGGGGGTTTCGATCACGACGGCCTCCTCGTTCGACTGCCGGCGCCCGTTGGCCGACGTCGGTTTCCGTCGCGTATCGTACCGGCGTGGCTCCCCGCACCGGTCTGTCCGCCCGCATCGAGCTCGAGGTGTCCGCTACGGACACCGCCGAGGCCTTCGGGTCGGGCTCGGTGCCGGTGCTCGCCACGCCCCGGCTCGTCGCCCTGTGCGAGGAGGCCAGCTGCCTCGCCGTCGAGGGCCACCTGCCCGGGGGCGCGACCTCGGTGGCCAAACGACTCCAGTTCGACCACCTGGTCCCGGTGGGCGTCGGCGGCACCGTCTGGGCCGAGGCGACGCTCGACCGTATCGAGGGACGCCGACTGGTCTTCACGCTGTCGGTCTCCGAGGGTGGTGGACTCGTCGCCGCCGGCAAGCTGGTGCGGGTCGTCGTGGACCGTGACACCTTCCTGGCGAACGTCCGCTGAGCACGGGCACCGGGCACGGGCACCGGGCACGGGCGGCGGGTGCCGGGCACCCCAGGTGGAACCGTGCCGATGGACGCGCGCTGGTAGCCTGACGCCGAAGGCACCCCGCTGACATGATCCTCGAACACATCGACAGCCCCGCCGACCTCCGGGCCCTGACCCCCGACGAGCTGGACGTCCTGTCCCGCGAGATCCGCGAGTTCATCGTCGATGCCGTGACCCACACCGGAGGGCACCTCGGATCCAATCTGGGTGTGGTCGAGCTGACCCTCGCGCTGCACAGGACCTTCGACTCGCCCCGCGACCTGCTGCTGTGGGACACCGGCCACCAGGCCTACGTGCACAAGCTGGTGACCGGACGTCGCGACCAGTTCTCGCACCTGCGACAGGAGGACGGCCTCTCCGGGTACCCCAGCCGCACCGAGTCGGAGCACGACTGGATCGAGAACAGCCATGCGTCGACCGTCCTCAGCTATGCCCACGGCATGGCTTCCGCCCTGGAGTTGCAGGGCAGTGAGCGAAGGGTGGTGGCCGTGGTGGGCGACGGCGCCCTCACCGGTGGCATGGCCTACGAGGCCCTCAACAATCTGGGGCACTCCGGCAAACGGGTGCTCATCGTCCTCAACGACAACGGCCGCTCCTACGCCCCGACGGTGTCCCAGCTGTCGCTCAGCCTCACCCACCTTCGACTCAGCCCCGCGTACGTGCAGGCCCGACAGCGACTGCGCACACTGCTGCGCGAGCTGCCGGGCGTCGGCGAGCTCGCCTATTCGGGCATCCACGGCCTCACCAGTGCTCTGCGCGAGGTGGTCACCCCCCACACGTTCTTCGAGGCGCTGGGAATCCGCTACGTCGGCCCGATCGACGGTCACGACATCGGGGGTCTCGAACAGGCGCTGGCGAACGCAACCGAATGGCCGGGGCCGATCGTGGTGCACGTCCTGACCCAGAAGGGACGGGGATACGCACCGGCCGAGGAGGATGACGTCCAGCGTCTCCACGACGTCAAGGTCAAGTCGACCGGCCCCGACGCCCCGGGGCTGGACGGGCCCGATGACCCGGCGCCGGCCGCTCCGCGACCGCTGCAGAACGCCTCGCTCTCGGTCGGGGGGGCGGACCTCGCCCCGGACCTCCCGGCCACCACCTACACCCACGCCTTCACCCGGGCGCTGCTCATCCACGCGGAGGCCGATCCCCGCATCGTCGCCATCACCGCGGCGATGCCCGGCCCCACCGGACTGCTCCCCTTCCAGGCCCGGTTCCCCGAGCGGTTCGTCGACGTGGGGATCGCCGAACAGCACGCGTTGACGGCGGCGGCCGGCATGGCCATGACCGGGCTCCGACCGGTCGTGGCCGTCTACTCCACCTTCTTCTCACGCGCCTTCGACCAGGCCAACCTCGATATCGGCCTCCACAAGGTCCCGGTGGTCCTGGTGCTCGACCGGGCCGGCGTCACCGGTGACGACGGCCCGAGCCATCACGGTGTGCTCGACCTGGCGTTGTGCCTGTCGATCCCGGGGATGACCGTGTTCGCGCCCTCGTCCGCCCCCGAGGTCGAGGCCATGCTCGCCACCGCCCTCACCCTCGACGGGCCATCGGTCATCCGGTTCCCGAAGACGCCGGCACCGTCGGTCGCCGCGGGTTCGGTGGGCACCGGGCTCGAGGCACGTCGGGTCCGCGAAGGCGACGGCTCGGTCTGCATCCTGGCCGTCGGCAAGATGCTCGGATCGGCCGAGGCCGCCACCCGCCGCCTCTCCGACGAGGGCATCGACGTGACCGTCTGGGATCCGCGGGTGGTGTCCCACCCCGACGGGGCCATGCTGGCCGATGCCGGGCGCCATGCGGTCGTCATCACCGTCGAGGACGGGGTCCGCCAGGGCGGGGCGGGGATGTACCTGGGCGATTCCCTCCGCGACTCGCTCCCACTGGGGGCCTGCCCCCCGGTCATCTCGCGGGGGATACCCCGCAGCTTCCTCGCCCAGGGGCGTCCGGAGCGGATCCTGGCGCGCCTCGGCCTGGACGAGGACGGCCTGGTCCGGACCGTGCGCGACGGCCTGGCGGAACTGCAGCACCCCTCCGAGCTGCGCAGCCCGTCACGGCGGGCGCTGCCCCGCTCCGGTGACCTCGCCGGTGACGTGCCCGACTGACTCCCGTCCCGCGACACGTCCGACCGACCCCGACGGGTGCCCCGGGTCGGATCACCCGTCGTCCGAACAGAAACCTGTTCTACTATCTGGGCGATGACTACCTTCAACCTCGCAGACATGTTCGAGGCCGCCGTCGACGCGTACGGCGACCGGGAGTACCTGGTGGCCGCCCACGAGCGCCGCACCTACGCCGAAATGGAGGCCCGGGCCAACCGCCTGGCCCACTTCCTGGCCTCGCACGGTGTCGGCCCCGGCGACCACGTAGGGATCTACGCCCTCAACAGCGTCGAATGGGTGGAGACGGCCTGGGCCGTCTTCAAACTCCGTGCGGTCTGGATCAACATCAATTACCGCTACGTGAAAGAGGAGCTCCGCTACCTCTTCACCAACGCCGACCTGGTGGCACTGGTACACCAGGCCGAGTTCACCCCCCAGGTGGCCGAGCTGCTCCCCGATCTCCCGGACCTGAAGCTGGTCGTCGGCATCGACGACGGGTCCGGTCTGCCGCTGGGCGACGGCACGGTCGGCTACGAGGAGGCTCTGGCCGGGGGCTCCCCCGAGCGCGACTTCGGCCCGCGCTCCGGCGACGACCACTACGTCCTGTACACCGGCGGCACCACCGGGATGCCCAAGGGTGTGGTCTGGAGGCACGAGGACGTCTTCTACGCGCTCGGCGGCGGCGTGGACCCGACGACCAACACCCGGGTGCGCGAGCCGTCGGAGATGGTGGAGAAGGGCCGGGGCGGCCAGCTGACACTGCTCCCCATCGCCCCCCTCATGCACGGTGCCACCCAGTGGTGCGTCATGGGCCAGAGTTTCGTGGGCAACCGCACGATCCTGGTACCGAAGTTCGACCCGCACAGCGTGTGGCGCCTGATCGAGTCGGAGAAGGCCAACTCGCTGATGATCACCGGCGACGCCATGGGTAAACCGCTGGTCGAGGCGCTCGACGAGCCGGGTGTCGACTACGACCTCTCGTCGCTTCTGGCCGTGACGTCGTCGGCCGCCCTGTTCAGCGCACCGGTGAAGGACGAGTTCTTCCGCCACCTGCCGGACATCGTGATCGTCGATGCCATCGGCTCCTCCGAGTCGGGCAACAACGGCATGGCGACCATGACCAAGGGCGGCACGGCCATGAAGAGCGGGCCGACGGTGCGCGTCCTGGGCGATACCGTCGTCTTCGACGAGGACCTGCGGCCGGTCGTGCCGGGATCGGGAACCATCGGGAAGATCGCCCGATCCGGGGACATCCCGGTCGGCTACTACAACGACCCGGTCAAGACCGCCGAGGTCTTCATCCACGTGGACGGGGTCCGCTACGTGATGCCGGGCGACTTCGCCACGATCGAGGACGACGGCACCATCACCCTGCTCGGGCGGGGCTCGGTCTCCATCAACTCGGGCGGCGAGAAGATCTTCCCCGAGGAGGTCGAGTCCGCCGTGCGGTCCCATCCCGACGTGCTCGACGCCATCGTGGTCGGCGCGCCCGACGAGCGGTGGGGGCAGCGGGTCGCCGCCATCATCCAGCCCCGGGGTGAGCGGGTCCCCACGCTCGACGACATCCAGGTGTACTGCCGGGACCGCATCGCCGGCTACAAGGTGCCCCGCCAGCTCCACGTCGTCGACACGATCGAACGCTCACCCAGCGGCAAGCCCGACTACCGGTGGGCGTCGGGGATCGCGTCCGAGGCCCCCGAGGAGTCCGACAGCGGGGGCGACCGCACCGCCTCGGGCGCCTGAGTCGGTTCCGTGCCGGTCGACCTCGCCGCTCTGGCCGCTCCGGGAAGCTGCGCCGTGCTCACCATGGAGATCCAGCGCGGCGTGGTCGGTGACCTGAGCTCGTTCCCCCAACTGGCCGACGCCGCCACCCGGGTGGGTGTCGTTCCCAACACGGCCCGCCTGCTCAGTGCCGCCCGTGGGTTGGGGATACCGGTCGTCCACTGCACCGCCGAGTTCCGCGCCGACCGCAAGGGTTCGACGGTGAACTGCCAGCTCATCGCCGCCATGGTCCGCAACCCGGACCACCTCCTCGCCGGCACCCCACCGGCGGAGCTCATCCACGAGCTCGGACCCGAGGCCTCCGACCTGGTCTGCACCCGACTCCACGGGGTCTCCCCGTTCTCGGGCACCTCCCTCGACATCTGGCTCCGCAGTCTCGGCGTGGAGACCGTGGTCGCCACCGGGGTGTCGGTCAACCTGGGCGTGCTCGGCCTGGCCGTCGAGGCGTGCAACCTGGGCTACCAGGTCGTCGTCCCTCGCGACGCGGTCGCCGGGCTCCCCGATGCGTACGCGGATGCCGTACTCGACAACACGTTCCCGCTCATCGCCACCCTGACGACGACTGACTCCCTGCTCGACGCGTGGGGGGCGGCCCGGACCACGGACTCCTGACGGCGGACTCCTGACGGCGGACTCCTGACGGCGGACTCCTGACGGCGGTCCGCGCCATCGGGCCCCCGATGTGCGGCCGTACGACCCGACGGTCAGAAGTTGCGGGTGCCGTCCAGATCGATCAGCGCGTTGGTCGGCAGGGCCGGCACCTCGATGTCCGGCACGGGATACGCGAATTCGGCGAACTTCGGGCGGGCGTTGGCCCGGTAGCGGGTGGTCGAGTGCACCGGGTCCTTGTCGAACTCGGGGATCACCTTCGAGCCGAAGACCTCGAGCATCTCGAGGACCTCCTCGTGCGACACGGAGTCCGACGGCAGCCCGAAGACCAGCTGGTCGGCACCCACCTCCTGGTAGCGGGCGAGCTGCTCGGCCACCTCGTCGGGCTCGCCGCAGAGCAGCCACCCACCGTCGATCAGGCGGTCGAGGTTCTCCTCGTCGCCCACGCCCATGATGGTCTCCGGCCACGTGGGGGCGTAGTCCGGCTTGGGGATGGTGTCGTGGTAGAGGCAGACCATCGAGTAGAGGTAGCCGCGGCACTGGCGCAGGGCGATCTCGCGCGCCCGCTTGCGGTCCGGGAGGCAGATCACCGCGTTGGTGATCATGACGTTGTCGTTGGCGAACTGCCCGATCGGTTCGGTGCAGTTGGCGATGCCCTCCTTGTACGAGTCGATGCGACCCTTCAGGGAGTACACCGGCTCGAAGTTGAAGGCGATGGCGCCGATGCCCATCTCGCCCGCCGTGGTGAAGGTCCCCGGATTGCCGCAGGCGACCCAGATCGGCGGATGGCCCGTGCCGTAGGGCTTGGGGAGGATGTTGTGGGGGGTGGGCACGGTGAAGTGCTCGCCCTCGAACTGGTAGTCCCGCTGTTCCCACATCCGAGGGACCTCGCGCACCACCTCGTTCCACTCGGGTTTGGTCGAGTCCTTGTCGAGGATGTTGAAGCTGGCCATCTCATGACTGCCGGCACCGCGACCGGTGCCCCACTCGAACCGGTTGTTGGTGAGGTGGTCCATCATCGCGGCGCGCTCCGCGTAGCGGACCGGGTGCTCCTTGCGGGGCGACAGGCTGTTGATGGCGGTCCCGATGTGGATCCGCTCGGTCCGGGAGGCCACATAGCCCATGACCGGTTCGGGCGCCGACATGTGCGAGTACTCGGTCAGACCGTGGTGCTCACCGAACCAGGCGTACTTCCAGTTGTGGCGGTCGGCGGCCACGGCGAACTCGATCTCGCGCTCGAGCATGAGGTGCTCGGCGTCGGTGTCACGGGATGCGGGCCCCGGGAGGTAGCCGTTGATGAAGACTCCGAACTCCATTTCTGGGGCTCCTCTCTCACGTCACGAACGTGTCCAGAACGGTAACAGCAGGCCCCCATTATTGCAACGTGTTCCAGATTTGTGCCTGGCTCCGACACCGGCAACGATGGCGTCGGAGCCCGGCGCGCCGAACAGGGGACTCGCCGGCCGAACACACAGGGGGACCGTTGGACACGATCGAGCAGCTGATCCGCGACCGCGCAGGCGACACCCGGGTCGGCCTGGCCTTCGCCGACCGCACCTGGACCCACGCCGAGGTCGTGCAGGCGCAGTCAGACCGGGCCGCGCTGCTGCTGTCGCTCCGGCGGCCGGGACCGTTCCACGTCGCCCTGCTCCTGGACAACGTGCCGGAATTCGTGTTCTGGATGGGTGGCGCCGCGCTGGCCGGCGCGGTCGTCGTAGGCGGCAATCCGACCCACCGCGGCGAGGAACTGGCCCGCGATCTGTCCCACACCGAGTGCCAGCTCCTCGTCACCAGTCCCACCTACCGCGTCCTGGTCGACGGACACGACCTCGGTCCGGCGCTCCCCCCGGACCGGGTCCTGGTGGTCGACGACGCCTCGGGCGACACCGACCCGTCCACCCCGTACGGCGCGCTGCTGGTGGCGCTCGCGGGCAGTCCCCTGCCCGACCGCGATGCGATCGGCGTGACCGAGGAGAGCCTCGGGTACCTGCTGTTCACCTCGGGGACGTCGGGGGCGCCCAAGGCCTGCCTGTGCAGCCAGGGCCGCCTGGCGCGCATCGGTTCGATCGTGGCCCAGATGTTCGAGCTCACCGGGGACGACACCTGCTACCTCGCCATGCCCCTCTTCCATTCGAACGCACTGATGGCCGGCTGGGCGCCCGCACTGGCCGCCGGGTCCACGGCCGCACTGCGCGACCGGTTCAGCGCCTCCCAGTTCCTCGTCGACGTCCGGCGCTACGGGGCGACCTACTTCAATTACGTCGGCAAGCCCCTGTCGTACGTCCTGGCCACACCCGAGCACCCCGACGACGCCGACAACACCCTGCGCCGCTGCTTCGGCAACGAGGCGGCCGAGGCCGACGTCGCCCGGTTCGCCGAGCGGTTCGGCTGCACCGTGCAGGATGCCTACGGCTCGACCGAGGGTGGCGCCGCCGTCCAGCGGACGCCGGACACCCCGCGGGGCGCGCTCGGGCGGGCACTGCCCGGCACCAAGGTGGTGGACCCCGACACCGGGGAGGAGTGCCCCCGGGCCGAGTTCGACGCGCAGGGACGGCTCCTCAACGCCGAGGCGGCCATCGGCGAACTTGTCAGTGAGACCGGCGGAACCGGATTCGAGGGCTACTGGCGCAACGCCGATGCGGAACGTGCCCGACTCAAGAACGGCTGGTACTGGACCGGCGACCTCGGCTACCGGGACGCCGACGACTTCTTCTACTTCGGCGGCCGCGACTACGACTGGCTGCGGGTCGACGGGGAGAACTTCGCCGCCGCTCCCGTCGAGGGCATCCTCCAGCGACACCCGGACGTGGTGCTCGCCTCGGTCTACGCGGTGCCCGACACCGTCGTCGGAGACCAGGTGATGGCCACACTGCTGCTCCACGAGGCGCGCTCCTTCGACGCCGCGGGCTTCGCCGGGTTCCTGTCCGGGGAGGAGGACCTCGGGACCAAATGGGCGCCCCGGTACGTGCGGGTGACCGACTCGCTGCCGGTGACCGCCACCACCAAGGTCCTGAAGCGGGTCCTGCGCAACGAGGGATGGCACTGCGAGGAGCCGGTGTGGTGGCGCCCCGAAAAGGACGGTCCCTATCGCCGACTCGAGCCCTCCGACATCGCGGAGCTCGACCGGATGATCGCGGAGCGCTGAACCGGACAGGATGAGCGGTGGGGCGGTGCCGGGCGGAACGGTGCCGGCCGCACCGTGCGTGCACCGCCGTCGGCTACGCGGCGTAACGCTCGCGCACGGTCGGTGGACTACCGGAGGTGCCGACCACGCTCGCCGTCCGGGAGCCCGTACGCGCCGCGTCCCGGCCTAGGGTGCAGGCCATGGAGGTCACGGAGTCCGATCCGGCGCTGCTCGCCCGCCTCCGGGACGGCGACGAGTCGGCGTTCCTCGCCCTCGTGACCCGGTACAACGGATCACTGCTCCGGGTGGCCCGTACGTTCGTGCCCAGCGAGGCGGTGGCCGAGGAGGTCGTCCAGGACACCTGGATAGGTGTCGTCCGCGGTGTCGACCGGTTCGAGGGGCGTTCGTCGTTCCGGACCTGGCTCTTCCGCATCCTGGTCAACCGGGCCCGGACCGCCGGTGTCCGCGAGCGTCGCCACGATTCCTTCGATCCGACCGGTCCCGCCGTCGCACCCGACCGCTTCGCCCAGTCCGGGGCGTGGGCCGACCCGCCCACGCCGTGGGAGTCCGAGGTGGACGACCGGCTGGTGGCCGCCACCTGGGGCCCGACACTGCGATCGGCATTGGACGACCTGCCCGGACGCCAGCGTGATGTCGTCGTCCTCCGGGACGTCGAAGGCCTCACCAGCGCGGACGTGTGTGACGTGCTGGGGATCAGCGAAGGCAATCAACGGGTGCTCCTCCACCGGGGACGGAGCCGACTGCGCACCGCCCTCGAGGCCGAGCTGGACGCGAGGGGACGCTGATGCGGACGCAGCGACGCCATGACGACCTCGTCTGCCGGCAGGTCGTGGAGCTGGTGACCGACTATCTGGAAGGTGCACTCCCCCGACGGGACCGGAGGCGCTTCGAGTGGCACCTTCGCTCGTGCCCGAACTGCTCGGCCTACCTCGACCAGATGCGCGTGACCATCGCCGCCACGGGTCGGTTGACACCCGACGACCTGTCCACCGGGGCGCGCGAGGAGTTCATCGGGTTGTTCCGCGCCTGGTCCGGCGACCGCGGGTACCACGGAGGCGGCGCAGATCCACCGGCCTGAAGCAGGTCCGACGGTAGCGGTGCGGCGGGCGGCTCAGACCGGAGCGGGCTCGAGATGCGGTTGGATGTCCTGCTTGGAGACCGAAAGGTGGACGACCATCCCGGTGACGGCGATCGTGAGGAGGATCGCCGTCCGGCCCTTGCCGAAACCGATGCCGCTCACCGGCGGAGACCTGCACAGGTAGTCGGCGAACGACGCTCCGAGCGGCCGGTCAGGACGTAGGTCCACCAGAAGGCCCCGACCTCACCCGCGCCGAACCGGCTCCAGGCGACCCGGGGCATCAGGCCAGGACGGTGCAGACGATGCCCGACGACAGGTGGCCGAGGCCGAGCGCGGTCGCCGTGGAGTCGCCGACCGCGGCCCCCGGCGCGAATGTGGCCAACACCGTGGACCACCCGGAGAGCTCACGTCGCTGTGTGGTGACGCTGTGGATCGACAGCGTGCCCTCCGCGCGGTACCAGAGCACGAGGATCCCGGAGAGCACGACGCCCGAGATGATCGACGTGCCGGCATCGGGGATGCCGATCGTCTCCTGCACCGCGTCGGCCACGCCGCGGCCGAAGACGGCGATGGCATAGGCAGGAACCGGTAGGCCGCGGACGTATGGCGCCGGGAGTGGAGCTGCCAGGCCAGACCGATCGCGAACGGCCCGAGCTCGGCCGCCCCACCGACCACCATGCTCCCCGGCGCCAGGTAGTCCGTGACCACCTCACCGCCGGCCGTCGTGCGGTTCCCGAGCACCCAGGACACGGCGGTCACCTCCGGCACCATGGCCGCCGCGGGCTCACGGAAGACGCGTCGGAGGGTCGCGACCCTGCTGGCGCTCCTTGTCGACTCCGGTCCGGCCGCTCGGGTCCAGACGCATCCGCTCCGGGTGGCCAGTTCCGGGCCCCCGGGCGGGGTCAGGGGACGCGGATGCGCTACCCGCCACCGCGGGAGACCCGGCATCGCCGGGCCGGCGGATGCCGCTCGGCGGTTGGCCGCTCAGCCGTTGGTCAGCGTGTCCATCAGGGCGATGTAGGTGCTGTCGAGGGCGCGGGAGGCGGCACCGAAGTCCGGTCCCGTCGAGATCGCCGCATAGGACTGCGCGTCGGGAGCAGCGACGAGACTCTCCAGGAGCGCGTCGAGGTGGCGTGCCGCGGCCGTCGCCATGGTCGCCTCACCCTG
Source organism: Actinomycetes bacterium (assembly GCA_021826655.1). The sequence goes on from JAKAZC010000036.1 coordinate 11,491, forward strand.
TGCCGTCGACGGGTACGTGATCTCGGACAGTGCCGACTGGTAACCCTGGACCGCCGTGGCGAAGTTGCCGTCCGCCGCCTGCAGGCACTGGAGCACGCTCGCCGTCGATGCGTTCGCGGGGCACGACTTCGTGGCCGCCACGAACGTCGAGGCCGGGGTCTGCAGGGCTTCGTACGCCGTCTGCGTCTCGGACGCGGCGATCGACGATTCGATCGCATGGGTGATGGACGCGGAGAACCTCACACTCGTGCTGACCACGGTCACATAGGCGACGGCGCCGACCGCTCCGAGCACGATGAGCACGATCGTCAGCGTCCGGGCCGCCCTGGTCAACAGCAGCGGCCAGACCCGGCCCGGGCCGGCTTCGAAGCCGCTCGGAGCCACCGGCGATGGGAACGGGGGAAGGGGTGGCGGTGGTAGCTGCAGGAGCGGCAGTCGTGGGACCGGCGCAGCGGGCACGCCGATCGGCCCGGGCGGGGACGGCGTGGAGGACGGGTACGCCGCTCCTGGGCACTCCGACGAGGGGAACGGAGGCACGGGAGCGGGCGGTACCCCGGGGGCCGGTGGGATCGACGTCCCCGGCGGTGCCGGGGGCGGAGGCGGCGGGACGATCGGTGCGGACACACCCGGCGCGGCGTTCCATCCCGGCGTCGGCGCCGGTCCCCACGTGCCCACGGGTGGCGGCGGGGGCGGGGGCGAAGGGGGGGTGCCCGACACCGCCACCTCCACCGGGCTCCCGTCGGGCCGGGTGTCGCCCAGGACCCCGCCCGGGTACACGGACGTGACCATGGAGAAGAAGCCGGCCAGCCGGATCTGGTAGCGGAGGACCGCTGCGGAGGCCCCGAAGACGCTGTCCGGCATCCGTCCGTTCACGAGCGTCATGATCCAGAAGGCGAACGAGAGCATCTGCCAGCCGAATCCCAGCGTGATCGACACGGCGTACGCAGGGACGACGAGGACGACCCGGAAGAACACGGCGGCGCGGTTCAACCGGCCGGTCGTCACCGTCAGGTCGACGGGGTAGGTCGGGTCCGGGTCGAGGCTGAAGGGCGGGTACTCGTCGGTCATCAGGTACAGGTAGGCCTCGACCCGTGCGTACCACCGGAGGTAGCCGGTGAGGAACCTGGCGAACGACACCGGCAACCGACCGGTGAACAGTGCCGCGAACCATCCGAGGAACATCACCGCGCCTGCGCCGTACCCGACGACGCCGATCACGATCAGCTGCGGGAAGGCCAGGATCACGCGGAACGCCACCGTGGCCCGCCGCTGCGGCCGGGAGATCCCGAAGCGGATCTCGACCGGTGTCGAGACCTCCGCCGGCCGGCCCGGCCGTGCCATCGACATCGCGTACCGCCCTTCCGCCCGCCGCACGCCCGTGCTCGGTTGGCGGCAGCGTACCAACGGCACCGGTCCCACCCCGGGACCCGTCCTCCGGGCCGTAGCGGTTCAGGCGCTCAGCGGTCGACCCCGAGGATGAGCCCGCTGGTCGGGACCCCGGTGCCCGAGGTGACCAGGACGTGCTCGACACCGTCCACCTGGTTGTACGAGTCACCCCGGACCTGGCGGACGCCCTCGGCGATGCCGTTCATCCCATGGAGATACGCCTCGCCCAGCTGGCCCCCGTGGGTGTTCACCGGGAGCCCCCCGCCGATCTCGATGTTGCCGTCCCGCACGAAGTCCTTCGCCTCGCCCTTGCCGCAGAACCCGAGCTCCTCGAGCTGATAGAGGACGTAGGGGGTGAAGTGGTCGTAGATGACGGCGGTCTGGATGTCGTCCGGCGACAGACCGGACGTCGCCCACAGCTGCCGTGCCACCGCAGTCATCTCGCCGAGCTCGGTCAGGTTGTCGTAGTAGTACGACGTCATCATCTCCTGGCCGGGTCCGGCCCCCTGGGCGGCGGCCCGGATCACCGCCGGGGTGCTCGGGAGGTCGCGGGCACGCTCGAGCGAGGTGACGACGAGCGCCTGGCCACCGTCGGTCTCCTGGCAGCAGTCGAGGAGATGGAGGGGCTCGACGATCCACCGGGAGCGCTGGTGGTCCTCCAGGGTGATCGGCTGCTCGTAGAACCAGGCCCTGGGATTGGCGGCGGCGTGCCGGCGGTCCGCCACCGCCACCCGGCCGAGGTCCTCGGACGTCGCGCCGGTCACGTGCAGGTACCGCTGGGCGGCCATCGCCACCCACTGGGCCGGGGTGAGCAGGCCCTGGGGCGCGTACCAGGCGAAGTGTGCGGTCTCGGCGTTCGCCACCGGGGCGCGCCCCTGCACACCGGCGCCGAACCGGTTGCCCGAGCGCTCGTTGAAGGCGCGGTAGCAGACGACCACGTCGGCCACACCGGCCTCGATGGCCATCGCCGCCTGCTGGATGGTGCCGCAACCGGCCCCTCCCCCGTAGTGGATCCGGCTGAAGAACGAGAGCTCGCCCATGCCCAGGCTGCGGGCGATGTCGATCTCGGGGTTGGTGTCGGAGCTGAAGGTGACCAGCCCGTCGACCTCGGACGGTTCGATCCCCGCGTCGCGCAGGGCGAGGTCCACCGCCTCGACCGCCAGCCGCAGTTCACTGCGGCCCGAATCCTTGGAGAACTCGGTGGCACCGATCCCGGCGACGGCGGTGGTCCCGACGAAGGCGTGCGCGGTCCCGCTCATCGGGCACCTCCGACGGGTAGCAGCAATCGTACGGTGCCGGTCACGTGGTCGCCCAGTCCGTTGGCGCCGAGCACGGAAACATCTACCGCACCCCTCC
>JAKAZC010000380.1 GCA_021826655.1 Actinomycetes bacterium
GAACCTCGTGTCCAACTGGGCCCAGTACAACTACAGCGGCTACGAGGGGAAGGCGTCCTACCCCGAGTTCCGGTCGGTGATGACGACCATGGACCGCGTGGGGGCCCAGCACGGTTGCGGCCGCGCTATGTGGGAGTACAGCTCGGACCTCAACCGGTTCGGGACGCCCGAGTCCCTGATGCTGCTCCCGTACTTCACCAACGGCTGCATCGACTCGATGGAGGGTCTGCTCTTCGAGTCGTCGGCCACCACGCCCTACCACTTCATCAACCAGGCGGAGCTGTCGGTGGCGCCCTCGATGCCGATGCGCGGCCTGCCGTACGGCCCGGTCGACGTGCCGCTCGGGATCGAGCACCTGCAGCTGCTCGGCGTGCGCTACTTCATGGCGTTCAGCCCCCAGGTCGTGCAGGCGGCCCTGGCCGACCCGTCGCTGCAGCTGGTGGCGTCCACCGGCCCGTGGAAGACCCAGTACGCCGGGGTGGCCCTCGACACGACCTGGGACGTGTTCCTCGTGAAGGACGCGCCGCTCGTGGCCCCCCTGCAGAACCTCCCCGCGGTCATGAGCGACGTCGGCCCGCAGCAGTCGAGCTGGTTGGCGCCCTCGCTGGCCTGGTACGACGACCCGGCCGACTTCGGGGTGGAGCTGGCGCAGAGCGGGCCGCCCGGATGGCCCCGGATCCTGGCGGGTGCCACGCCGCCGAAGGTGGCCGTGCCCGCGACCGTGGTGACCGACGTCCGCCGGACCGACCAGTCGATCAGCTTCGACGTCACCAGGACCGGGACCCCGGTGCTCGTGAAGATCTCCTACTTCCCCAACTGGCACGCGACCGGGGCGACGGGGCCCTACCGGGTCACGCCCAACCTGATGGTGGTCGTCCCGACCGCGCACCGCGTGACCCTCGTGTACGGCTCCAGCCCTGCCAACCGGCTGGGCCTGCTGGCGACCGTGCTCGGCGGGATCGGGCTCCTCGCCCTCGCCGCCGCACCGCTGCGGGGCAGGAGGCGGGCCGCACCGCTCGGATAGGCTCACCCGCGATGGGTGATCCGGCACAGGTGTTCAAGGCGTACGACATCCGTGGCACGGTGCCCGACCAGCTCGACGCCCCCATGTGCCGGGCCATCGGCGCAGCGGTGGCGCGCTTCACCAAGGCGCCCCGCCTCCTCGTGGCCCGGGACATGCGGCCCTCGGGGGTGGAGCTGAGCGACGCGTTCGCCGAGGGTGCGCGCGCCGAGGGGACCGCGGTGACCGACCTGGGCATGGCCTCCACCGACTTCTTGTACTTCGCCTCGGGGCACCTCGACGCCCCCGGCGCCATGTTCACCGCGTCGCACAACCCCGCCGGGTACAACGGGATAAAGCTCTGCCTCGCCGGGGCCCGCCCGATCGGGCGCGACACCGGGCTGGCCGAGATTCAGGCGACCACGGTCGAGCTCATGGGACGGGCGCCGGCGGCGGGCGCCCTCGCCCCCCTCGATCACCTCGACATCCTCGACGAGTGGGCGGACCACGTCCGGTCGTTCGTCGACGTCGCGGCACTGCGGCCGCTGAAGGTGGTGGCCGACACGGCGAACGGGATGGGGGGTCTCGTCGTGCCCCGCGTGATGGACGGCCTGCCGTTCGAGGTGGAGATCCTCTTCGCCGAGCTCGACGGCACCTTCCCGAACCACCCCGCCGATCCCATCCAGCCCGAGAACCTGCGGGACCTGAAGGCGGCCGTCGTCCGGACCGGCGCCGACGTCGGGCTGGCGTTCGACGGCGACGCCGACCGCGTCTTCCTCGTCGACGAGCGGGCCGAGCCGGTGTCGGGCTCGTTGACGACAGCGCTTGTCGCCGCGTCGATGCTGCGCAAGCACCCGGGGTCGACGGTGCTCTACAACCTCATCTGCTCGCACGTGGTGCCCGAGGTCATCGCCGAGAACGGGGGCGTGGGCGTCAGGACGCGCGTCGGGCACTCCTTCATAAAGGAGGTGATGGCCGAGACCGGGGCGGTGTTCGGCGGCGAGCACTCGGGGCACTACTACTTCCGCGACAACTTCCGGGCCGACTCGGGCATCATCACCGCGCTGGTGGTGCTCGAGCTGATGAGCGTCACCGGCCGGCCGCTCTCGGAGCTGCTGCAGCCGTACCGCCGTTACGCCGACTCGGGCGAGATCAACACCGAGGTCGCCGATCCCGCCCGGACGGTCGACGTGGTGGCCGGGCGCGAGGCGTCGGCGGGCAGCGCGGTCGACCGCCTCGACGGCCTGACCGTCGACCACGGCGACTGGTGGTACAACCTGCGCCCGTCGAACACCGAGCCCCTGCTTCGCCTGAACGTCGAGGCCCGGACCGAGGAGGAGTGCCGGCGCCGGGTGGCCGAGGTGGTCGCGCTGGTGACCGAGTCGGCGTCGGCGCTCGACTGAGCGGCGGGACCGGCCGGCCGGCCGTCGAAAGGACGAGATGACCATGCCACTGGACGACCTGCTGTTGGAGGTGCTCGCCTGCCCCGTCGACAAGGGCCCCCTGCTGTGGTTCGAGGACGCGGGGATCCTCTACAACCCGCGGCTGCACCGGAGCTACCCGGTGCGCGACGGCGTGCCGGTGATGCTGGTGGAGGAGGGTTCCGACGTGGGTGACGCCGAGCACGACCGCCTGATGGGGCAGGCCGCCGCGGGCGGGGTGCGCGAGACCGGCCGACCCGGGGGGTGACCGCCCGCCCCGGCACCGTCGACTCGCTCGGGATGTGGGAGGCGACGGCCCGGCTGCCCGAGCAGGTGGCCACCGCCGCGAGGGCCGGCCGGGCGGTGCGGCTGCCGGCCGAGCA
>JAKAZC010000381.1 GCA_021826655.1 Actinomycetes bacterium
GAGCTGCGTGCAGTAGGGCGCACCGATCATCTGCGACAGGTCGACGACCCGTACCCCGTCCAACGCCCCCATGAGCACCTCCTCGGCTTGCCCGCGGATGCTAGTGCTGGCGGTGCGGCGGGTCCGGGCCGATCCATCCCGCCCGGGGAGGCTCCGGCTGGTGCTACCGTCGACGGCGTTCACCGGCAGTGGGGAGGATTCGCGTGAAGGTCGTGATCGACGCCGAGCGGTGCTCGGGTCACGGGCGGTGCTACTCGCTCGCCCCCGAGGTCTTCGAAGCGGACGACGAGGGGCGTGGGCAGGTGAGGGTCGCCGACACCCCTGAGGAGCTCCGCCAGAAGGCGGTCCTGGGCGTGGAGAACTGCCCGGAGCGGGCTATCACCATCGCCGACTGAGCGAGTGGCGCCCTTGGTGCGGCGCCGTCCGGCGCCGTCCGAGCACTCGGCTGGCCGCCGGTGGTCAGAGCCCGACCTGGACGACCCCGTCGACCAGGCGGGTCTCGAAGGTCATGAGGTCCTGGTTGAAGCCGTCCGAGGACGCCGGCTGGACGCATGTTCCGGTGCGAACGTCGTACCGGCTGCTGTGTTGGGGGCAGGTGATGTAGCAGCGGTCCTCCAGGGGCCTCCCCCCGATCGTCGTCCCCTGGTGCGGGCAGAGGTTCTGGAAGGCGAAGAACTCGCCGTCGACGTTCGCCACCGCTACCGGGAACCCGTCCACCGACACGGTGGCGGTCTCGCCGGGACCGATCCAGTCGTCGGGCATGGCGTCGTAGAACGTGGGCATGGGCCTCCTTGTCTTTCCGGGCCCATTTTACGGAACGCCGTGGCCCGCCCCGCTGCCGGCGACCGGGGACCCGCTACGTTGTGGGCGTCGGCCGGCTTCGAAGGGCGAGCGGGCACCCCGTGGGCCGGGACCCGGCCGACGCCGATGAGAGGGAGTGAGCGATGGGAAGCCTGCAGGATCGGGTGGCGATCATCACCGGCGCCGGCCGGGGCATCGGTCGGGAGCACGCCCTGCTGTTCGCCGCCGAGGGTGCCAAGGTGGTGGTCAACGACCTGGGCTCGAGCCGCGACGGCACCGGTGCCGACGCGTCGGCGGCCGAACAGGTGGCCGAGGAGATCCGCAGGGCCGGGGGCCAGGCCGTGGCCAACCACGACGACGTCACCGACTGGGAGGGGGCCGGTCGCCTGATCGCCAGCGCCGTCGACGCCTTTGGCGACCTGCACATCCTGGTCAACAATGCCGGCATCCTCCGGGACCGGATGCTCGTCAACATGTCCGAGGAGGAATGGGACGCCGTCATCAAGGTCCACCTCAAGGGTCACTTCTGCCCCACCCGGATGGCCGCCGGCTACTGGCGCGAGCGGACCAAGGCGGGTGCCACGGTCAAGGCGGCGGTCGTGAACACGTCCTCGACGTCCGGATTGTTCGGAAACGTAGGCCAGGCCAATTACGGGGCGGCCAAGATGGGCATCGCCGCCTTCACCATGATCGCCGCCGAGGAGCTGTCGCGCTACGGCGTGCGCGTGAACGCCATCGCCCCGGTGGCCCGCACCCGGATGACCCAGGGTTTGGGCGGGCTCGGCGACAAGGAGTTCGCGCCCGGGGAGTTCGACGCCCTCGACCCGGCCAACGTCTCGCCGATGGTGGCCTACCTGTCCACCGAGGACTGCCCGGCCACCGGACGCACGTTCCTGGTCTGGGGGGGAGAGGTCCAGCTCTTCGAGCCGTTCTCCATCATCGACACCATCCACAAAGACGGCCGCTGGACGGTGGCCGAGCTGGAGCGGGAGGCGGCGCGGCTGGCGGACGTGCCGTACGACCTCCGAAACCCCTTCCGCGGCTGATCCCAACCGGCAGAACCGTGACGTCCGACGCCGAACCGGTCCTCCTCGTGGACGTCTCGGACGGGGTGGCGGTGGCTACCCTGAACCGGCCGGCGCGCCGCTATGCCGGCGATCCGGCCCTGGTGCTGGCCCTCGACGACGCCGTTCGGCGGCTCGACGCCGACCCTTCGGTCGGCGCCATCGTCTTGACCGGCACGGACCCGGCCTTCTGCGCCGGATTGGACCTGGTGGAGCTCCGGGCCCGCGGCGGTGCCATGGGCACCCGCCCGGTGGTGTACGAGCGCGGGCTGCTGCCGCCGACCTCCACGCCGATCGTGGGGGCGGTCAACGGCCCGGCGGTCACCGGCGGGCTCGAGCTGGCCCTCTCCTGCGACCTCCTGGTCGCCTCGGACCGGGCCCGCTTCGCCGACACCCACGCCCGGGTCGGGGTCATGCCCGGCGCCGGCATGACGGTCCGGCTTCCCCGCCGGGTCGGGGTGGCGCGGGCCAAGGAGATGACCCTGACCGGGAATTTCGTCCTACCCGAGACCGCTCTGGCGTGGGGGCTCGTGAACCATGTCGTACCCCACGACGAGCTGCTCCCGTTCTGCCGCCGATTGGCAGCCGACATCGCCGACAACGACCGGGAGGCCGTTCGGGCCCTGCTCGACACCTACGACCGGGGAACGGCGGTCACCGAGGAAGCCGCCTGGTCGATCGAGGCCACGGCCCGCCGGGCCTGGATCGACGGGCACCAGGGGCAGGAGGAGGAGGAGGACGAGCCCGAGCGCCGGGCCCGCGTCATCGCCCGCGGCCGGCGGCAGCTCGGCCCCTGAGCCCCCGGGCCCCGGGCTAGCATGAGCATGGATCCGGCACCCCGGGCCGGCTGGGGCCGGAACCGGTGAAGGCCCGGATGGGGACCACGGAACAGGAGCTGAAATCGAGCATGCAGGTCAA
>JAKAZC010000382.1 GCA_021826655.1 Actinomycetes bacterium
GGGAGGTCCGCTGGGCCGATCTCGTCGCCGCGCTGTCGCCCTGGGCGTTCGGCGACACGGCGCCCGGCGACGGGCGGTCGGTCCCGTGACGGTCCTCGCCCTCGAGTCGGCCACCGACCTGGTCGGTGCCGCCCTGCGCCGCGACGACGGCGCCGTGGCCGAGCGGACCCACGTGGGCGGTCGGGCCCACGCCGAGCTGCTGGCCCCGGCCGTCGCGGAGGTGTGCGCCGTGTCGGGGGTCACCCTGGCGGACGTCGACGCGCTGGCCGTGGACGTCGGCCCCGGACTGTTCACCGGGTTGCGGGTCGGTGTGGCCACGGCCAAGGCGCTCGGTCAGGCGCTCGGCCTCGCCGTCCTCGGTGTCACCAGCCTCGACATCCTGGCCGCCGGTGCCCTCGAGGCGGCCGGACCGGACCGGGCCGCCCGCGTGGTGGCGGTCGTCGACGCCCGGCGCCGTGAGGTCTTCGCCGCCGCCTATGCCTTCGGCGTCGCCGGACCCGTCGACCCGGCCGAGGTGCGCGACGACCGGCCCGAGGCGCTGGACCCCGACGCACTGGTCGCCTGGCTCGACGCCCTGGCCGTCGACGGACCGGTCCTCGTGGTGGGTGACGGTGCCGTCCGCTACCTCCCGCTGCTGGCCCCCCGTCCCGGCGTCGACGCCGGCCTGGCCGGCCTGGTGGCGGCGCCGTCCCCGGCCACGTTGGCGCGTCTCGCCGCCCGCCGACTGGCGGCCGGAGTGGCACCGTCGTCCCCGGTCGACCTGGCCCCCGACTACCGTCGCCACGCGGACGCCCGCATCAACTGGGAGGAACGGGCCCAGCAGCGGACGCCGCCCGCTGACGACCCGTCGTGACGGTCCCGCCCGGCCCGTCCGGCGGCCCGCTCCACGTGGTGGTGGCGCCTGTGCGCACCCGCGACCTGAAGGCGGTGCTGCGCATCGAGGACGCCGTCTTCGACGAACCGTGGTCGAAGCGGCTGTTCGAGGACGAGCTGGCCCAGCGGACCTCGCGGGCGTACCGGGCGGCATGGGTCGGTGACGAGCTGGTCGGCTACGCGGGCCAGATGTCGATCGACGACGAGGCCCACGTGAACAACATCGGGGTGGCCCCGCACTGGCAGGGCCGTCGCCTCGGGACCGTGCTCCTGTGCGACCTGGTCCGCACGGCGCTGTCCCGCGGGTCGGCCCACCTCACCCTCGAGGTCCTGGTGGGCAACGAGCCGGCCATCGCTCTCTACCGGCGGTTCGGTATGGCGCCGGTCGGCGTTCGCCCGAACTACTACCCGAACGGTGGGGACGCCCTGATCATGTGGGTGCGCGACATCGACACCGGGGTCTACGCCGAGCGGCTGTCCGTCATCGAGGCCTCCCTCTGCCCCGACGTCACCGTGGAGCGCCGGTCGTAGGTCCGGTCCCGTTCGGTAGGGTCGTCCCCGTGACCAGGGAAACGACGACCACCGACCGGGGGCGACCGATCGGCCGCGTCCTCGGTATCGAGACGTCGTGCGACGAGACCGCCGCCGCCGTGGTCGACCACGGAACCCGCATCGTGTCGTCGGTGGTCAGCAGCCAGATCGACCTGCACGCCCGCTACGGCGGGGTGGTACCGGAGCTGGCCGGGCGGGCCCACGTCGAACTGCTGACCCCGGTGCTGGCCGACGCCCTCGAGCAGGCCGGCTCCGACCACACCGGACGGGGCATCGACGGCATCGCCGTCACCCACGGCCCCGGACTCATCGGATCGCTGCTGGTCGGCGTGGCCGAGGCCAAGGCGCTGTCGATGGCCTGGGGGGTGCCGCTCGTCGGCGTCAACCACCTGGAGGCCCACCTGTTCGCGTCACTGCTCGAGCAGCCCGATCTCGGCTGGCCGCTGGTCGTCCTCCTGGTGTCCGGGGGCCACACCCTGCTGATCGAGGTCACCGCGCCCGGCGCGTACCGCCTGCTGGGCGGGACCATCGACGATGCGGCGGGCGAGGCCTTCGACAAGGTGGCGCGGTTCATCGGCCTCGGCTACCCGGGCGGACCGGCCATCGACCGCATCTCGTCCGACGGCGACCCGCGTGCATACGCCTTCCCGCGCCCGATGCCCGGCGACGGGTACGACTTCTCGTTCAGCGGCCTGAAGACCTCGGTGGTGAACCGGGTCCGCAAGGAGCCCGACGCATCGACGGCGGACGTGGCCGCGTCCTTCCAGGAGGCCGTCGTCGACGTGCTCGTCACCCGTGCCCGTGCGGCGGCGGCCGACGTGGGCGCCCGGGCGCTGTGCCTGGCCGGGGGGGTGGCGGCCAACTCGCTGCTGCGGACCCGGATCGAGCAGGCCTGCGCCGAGGACGGCATCGGGGCGTTCCTCCCCAGCCGGGCGCTGTGCACCGACAACGCCGCCATGGTGGCCGCCGCCGGGTTCTGGCGGCTCGAGCACGGGGACCGGAGCCGACTCGATCTCGGCGCCGACCCCAACCTGCGACTGGTCTCGACGGCCTGAGGCGTCGGGCCCGGCCGCCCGGTGGGCGCGGGCCGGTGCTGGCACTCTCGCCCTGCGGTTGCCAAACCGCTCGGGGCCGGTTACCATTAGCACTCTCAACCTTCGACTGCTAAACGTGCCACAGGAGGCCCGAACCATGAGTCTGCACCCCCTCGACGATCGCATCGTCGTCCAGCCCGGCGAGTCCGAGGAGACCACCGCATCCGGTCTGGTCATCCCCGACACCGCCAAGGAGAAGCCCCAGCAGGGTGAGGTCCTCGCCGTCGGCCCCGGCCGCCGCTCGGAGACCACCGGCGAGCTC
>JAKAZC010000383.1 GCA_021826655.1 Actinomycetes bacterium
AGGCACGCATGCCGAAGGGACCCGGCGGGGGTGCGCACCTGGGCGGAATGAGGGCACCCCCGCCGCCGGGTCGATCCGACCATACCGAGACTGGGTGACGATCGGATGACGCCCGCACGTGGAACCGGCCCGATCGGCGGTCCGCATCGTCTCTGCGCCGCGATGTGCCGTCGTGCGGCCTGCTAAAGAGGTGCGATGGACCTGCACACGATGGGGAGCTCCGGACTCAAGGTGTCGGCGCTCGGTCTCGGCTGCAACAATTTCGGTGGCCGGCTCGACGAAGCCGGCTCGGTGAAGGTGGTGCACGCCTGCCTGGATGCGGGCGTGACCCTGTTCGACACCGCCGACATCTACGGGGAGGGCCGGTCCGAGGAGATCCTGGGCCGAGCACTGGGCGCCCGGCGCGACGACGTCGTGGTGGCCACCAAGTTCTCCGGCGGGGAGAGCCCGTACCTGGCCGGAGCGTCGCGCAAAGTGGTGATGGCGGCATGCGAGGGGAGCCTCCGCCGGTTGGGGACCGACTACATCGATCTCTACTACCAGCATTTTTTCGACCCCGACACCCCGGTCGCCGAGACGCTGTCCGCGCTCGACGACCTCGTGCGAGCGGGGAAGGTCCGTTACGTGGCCACCTCCAATTTCGCCGGGTGGCAGATCGCCGAGGCAGAGCACGTCGCCCGGGCCGCGGGCTGGAGCCGCCCCATCGCCTGCCAGTCGGAGTGGAGCCTCCTGCGCCGGGGCATCGAGTCGGAGGTGGTGCCGGCGTGCGCCGCCTACGGCGTGGGCCTCGTCCCCTACTTCCCGCTGGCGTCCGGGCTCCTCACCGGGAAGTACCGCCGGGGTGAGCCGCCGCCCCCGGGCACGCGGCTGGCGAACAGCGCCCTGTTCGCCAGCTGGGCGACCACAGCCGTCTATGACGTCGTGGACAGCCTGGACGCGGTCGCACACCAGTACGGGCGGTCCCTGCTCCAGATCTCCGTCGGCTGGCTCGCGGCCCAGCCGGTGGTGCCCAGCGTGCTCGTCGGCGCGACGAAGCCCGAGCAGGTTGTGGCCAACGCCGAGGCGGTATCCGTGCGGCTCACGGCCGAGGAGCTGGCCGCGGTCTCTGACGTCACCGCCCCCCCGCCGGGGGCGTTCGAGCCGGCCCGCCGCCGCTGACCGGCTGACCGGCTGACCGGCGCGCACGATGATGCTCAGTCCAGCAGCGCCTCCAGGCCGATCCGGGCGGCCTCGCCCGAAGGTGGAACCACGCACAGCTCGTCGGCGGCGAGCGCGGCGCCGCGCGGGCATCTCGGACCCCGGTCGCCGGCTGGCGGGGCGGTCTCGCTGTGCCCGAGGATCCACCGTGCTCCCGGGACGGCGACGTCTGAGCACCTGCCGGCGTCAGGATCCCCGAGATCACCCCGGAGGTTGAGCAGCAACACCGTGCCGAGACCGGCGCCGGCTCCCTGTGCCAGCCAAGCCATCTCGTCCACGTGCTGGAGGAAGCGCGCCCCGGCAGCCAGGGTCGCCGCTCACCGCCCGGGATGGCGGTCGCGCCAGGGAGCCTCGGCTTCCAGCTGTGAGGCGACCTGCACGAGCAGGGACTCGCCCCAGGGCCCACCCACCAGCTGGACGCCGATCGGGATCCCGTCCCCGGTCTGGTGCAGCGGGAGGCTGACCGCCGGCTGGCCGCTCACGTTGTACGGGGTGGTGAAGGCCACCATCGACAGCACCGTCAGCGAGAGGCCGTCGGGCTGCGCGTCGGCCTCGGCCAGGACCGCTCCGGCGGCCGGTGGCTGGACAGCCATGGTCGGGGTGACCAAAAGGTCGAACTCGTTGCCCCAGCGAGCAACCATCGCGCGCGTGCCGCGCCGCAGCTCGTTGAGCGAGGAGATCATCGTCAGCCCGTCCACCGCCAGGCCGCTCGCCCTTCCGGCGGCATTGTGAGGCTCCACCTTTTCCCAGTCCACGTCGTCGTAGGCGCCGTACGCGGTGCTGACGATGTTGGTGAAGGGGACCACGATGGCGGGGTCGAGCACGTCGGTGCCCAGGGTCGCCACGTCATGGCCCAGGCCCTCGAGGAGCCGGCCGGTCCGCTCCACCGCCTCGGCGCAGGCCGGGTCGACCGGGAGCCCGAGAGCGCTCGTCGAAAGGAGCGCCACCCGGAGCCGGCCGGGGTCGGCTCCGACCTCCCGGGCGAAGGGGCGCGCCGGGGCCGGCGCCTGCTCCCAGACCAGAGGGTCGGGCTGGCTGATGCAGTCCAGCACCGCCGCGGCGTCGGCCACCGTGTGGCATACGGCACCTTCCACCGACATCCCCAGCCACCCGGGGGTCACGCTCGGAACCCGCCACCGGCTCGGCTTGAAGCCGACGAGCCCGCAGCAGGAGGCGGGGATGCGGATGGAGCCGCCCCCGTCGTTGGCGTGGCCCAACGGGAGCATCCCGGCCGCGACCGCCGCCGCCGAGCCGCCGCTGGACCCCCCAGGGGTGCGGGCCGGGTCCCACGGGTTGCGCGTGATGCCGTAGCGGGCGTTCTCGGTCACCGGAAGCGGACCGAGCTCGGGGGTGTTCGTCCGGCAGCACGCGACGAAGCCGGCGCGCCTCAGAGCGGCGATCACCAGCTCGTCCTCGGTGGCGGCCGCCGGCGAGGCGCCGTTGGACCCGTAGGTAGCGGGTTGGCCGGCAGCCTTGGTGAGGTCCTTGACCGCGAACGGGACACCGGCGAACGGCCCGCAATCCTCCCCCGCTGCCAGCCTGCGACCGATGGACTCCGCCTCCGCCCGCGCCGCCCGGTCG
>JAKAZC010000384.1 GCA_021826655.1 Actinomycetes bacterium
ACCTGCTGCGCGACGCCGGCCACAACGTGAGCCTCGGCTACAGCGCCCGCGCCTACCATCTCCGGGCGCTGGCCTTCGCCGAGGAGTGCATCGCCGCGGGGCACGTCGCCGCGGGGCACGTCGCCGCGGGGCACGTCGCCGCGGGGCACGTCGCCGGGCATGCGCCGGACCGCGCGCATCTGCCGGCGGCGGGGACCACCCGATAGGCTCGCCCGCATGGTGTACACCGAGGTCTCCCCCAGCCGCGCCGCGTCCCGTTTCATCGGCCAGCCGATCAAGCGCAAGGAGGACCAGCGGCTGCTCACCGGGCACGGTCGCTATGTCGACGACGTCACCCTTCCCGGCACCCTGTACGGCGCGTTCCTCCGCTCCGACGTGGCCAAGGGCACCATCGCCCGTATCGACGTGAGCGGGGCCGAGGCGATGGAGGGGTTGGTCGCCGTCTTCACCGGCGAGTCGATGAACCCCCACCACGGCGAAGGATGGAACGCCATGATCGGACCCGAGATGCCGGTTCCGCCGCCGCTGGCTCCCGGCGCCGTGAAGCATGTCGGCGACCCCATCGCCCTGGTCGTCGCCACCAGCCGCTCCATCGCCGAGGACGCCTGCGAGCTCATCGAGCTCGACCTCGACGTGCAGGAGGCGGCGACCGACTACCGCACCGCCGCCGGGGACACCGAGCACCTGGTGCACGGCGATTGGGGCCTCGCGTCCAACGCGATGATCGCGGTCCCGTTCATGGAGCTCTCCGAGGACCTGGCGGCGGTGTTCGACCGGGCGGCCCACGTCGTCGAGACCGTCGTCGAGCAGAACCGCTACGTCGGGGTCCCCATGGAGACGAGGGGCATCCTGGCCTCGTACGACACCGCCACCGACGAGTGCCGGATCGTCATCTCCAACCAGTCCGGCCACGGGACCCGCAATTTCTTCTCCCGCTACCTGAAGGTCCCCGAGTCCAACATCACCGTCGAGCTCCGCGACGTCGGCGGGGGCTTCGGGCAGAAGATGATGATCTTCCGCGAGGAGTGCGCGGTCGTCCTCGCCTCGAAGCTGCTGGGCCGCCCGGTGAAGTGGATAGAGGACCGGCGCGAGAACCTGGTGGCAGCCGGCCACTCGAGGAACGAGTGGGCCAGGATGCGCATGGCCATCGACGGCGACGGGATCGTTCAGGCGGTCACGGTCGACCACAAGTGCGACGTCGGCGCCTACCCGATCTGCCCGGCGGGCATGGACTCCACGCTGATGCCGGGGCCCTACAAGATCCCCCGGTACGGGTTCGCGACCGAGCTCGTCTGGACCAACACCATGGGCAGGAACGCCTACCGGGGTCCGTGGATGTTCGAGACCACCGCCCGCGAGATGCTGCTCGACCACGCCGCCCGCGAGATCGGCATGGACCCGGTGGAGCTGCGCCGCAGGAACATCCTCTACATGAGCGACCTGCCCCACACCAACCCGGCGGGCGTGACCTTCACCGAGATGACGGCCGGCGAGACCCTCGACCAGGCGGTCGAGATGCTCGGCTACGAGGCGTTCCGGGCCGAGCAGGCCGCGGCCCGGGCGGAGGGGCGGCTCCTCGGGCTGGGGATCAGCGTGTACGTCGAGCCGACCTCCATGGCGGCGCCCACCCTGCACTCCGAGGGGGCCACCGTCCGCGTGGAGGGCAGCGGCCGGGTCACCGTGTGGCTCAGCACGAGCTCGCACGGCCAGTCCATCGAGACGACGATGGCCCAGGTGGTGGCCGACACGATGGGGGTCGACTACGACGACGTCACCATCGTGCAGGGGACCACCCAGGGCACGCCCTGGGGCGGCGGCACCGGGGGGAGCCGGACGGCGGTGATCGCCGGCGGGGCGGCGAGAGCGGCGGCGGCCGAGGTCCGCGAGCGGCTCCTGCGGATCGCCGGCCACACGATGGAGGCGGCCCCCGAGGACCTGCAGGTGTCGATGGGGGTCATCTCCGTGAAGGGGAGCCCGAGCGCGTCGATGACCGTCGCCGAGGTCGCCAAGTTCGTCTACACCGACCCCAGCTCGCTGCCGAGCGACATCGAGCCGAGCGTGGAGGCGACCGTCCGGTTCCAGCCCTCGCGCTTCCCCACCTGGTCCAACGCCACCCACCTCTGTGTGGTGGAGATCGATCCGGGGACCTGGCAGGCCCGCGTGGTCCGCTACATCGTCAGCGAGGACTGCGGGAGGATGATCAACCCGATGGTGGTGGAGGGCCAGATCTACGGCGGGGTCGTACAGGGCCTGGGCGGGGTGCTGCTCGAGAACTTCGTGTACGACGCGGAAGGCAACCCCCTCACCACCACGTTCATGGACTACCTGCTGCCGACCACCACCGACATCCCGGCGATCGAGGTCGGACACGTCGAGACCGACTCGACCACCAACCCCGGCGGCTACAAGGGCATGGGCGAGGGAGGAGCCATCGGCGCCCACGCCGCGGTGGCCAACGCGGTGGCCGACGCGCTCGCCCACCTCGGGGTGAAGGTGACGTCCACCCCCCTCGGGCCGACCGACATCTTCGAGCTCGTCCGCCGTGCCGGGGCACTCCCGACCTGAGCCTGTCGTCGTGACGGGCCGGATTGCCGCTCCGACCTGGGCTTGAAGTTATAGAACTTGCTAGCATTACCCGAGTCCTCAGCAGTTGGCAAGACAGCGATCCCCAGGAGGCGAACGATGCCCAGCGACCTTCCGTACCAGATCCTCGATGCCGACAACCACTTCATCGAGCCGCCCGAGCTGTACGAGAAGTACATCGACCCGAGGCAGAA
>JAKAZC010000385.1 GCA_021826655.1 Actinomycetes bacterium
CGGCGTCCCCGCCCCCCGGGGACGAGATCGCGGCACGCCGGACGGCGGTCAGTGGGCCGTGTACCCGCCGTCGATGACCAGCTCGCTGCCGGTGACGAACTTCGCCTCGTCGGACGCGAGGTAGAGGATGCCGTAGGCGATGTCCTCGGGCTCACCCATGTGCCCGATCGGGTGGAGCTCGTCGATCTGCCGCCTTCCCGCCTGCACGTCGCCCTGCTCGCGCAGGAAGTTCTCCACCATCGGCGTCCAGATGAAGCCCGGGTGCACCGAGTTGACCCGGATGCCGTCGGCGGCGTAGATCATCGCGTCCGTCTTGCTCATCAGGCGGACGCCACCCTTTGCCGCGTGGTAGGGGGGCGAGTCCGGCGCACCGACGAGCCCGTAAATGGACGACAGGTTGACGATGCTTCCCCCGCCCGCCCTCCGCATGTGCGGGATCGCATGCTTCGTGCAGAGAAAGACGCCGTTCAGGTTCACCGAGATCACACGGCTCCACTCCGAAAGGGTGATCTCATGGGTCGGCTTGTTCACCCCGGCGATCCCCGCGTTGTTCACGAGGACGTCAAGGCGCCCGAACACGTCGACCACCTCGGCGAGGACGTCCTGAACCGCCTGCTCCTCGCTGGTGTCGAGCTGCCAATAGCGCGCTTGGCCGCCGCGACTCCCGATCTCCTCCGCCGCCTCGCTCCCCGCCTCGGGCTGTATGTCGGTGACCGCGACCCTCGCGCCCTCTCGTGCGAGCAGGCTTGCGGTTGCCCGCCCGATCCCCGACGCGGCCCCCGTGACGACTGCGACCTTCCCGTCCATGCGACCCATCGCTCCGCCCCCTTCCACACCAAAGTTTACGAGGGCCGGAGCGCTCCTGCGGCCCTCCCGGGTCCGGGGCATGATGTGGGTCCGGGGAGGAGCGACCCGCGGACGGAGGAACCCATGAACATCGTCGTGGCCACCGACGGATCCGAGGCGGCGATCGGCGCGGCACGTCGGTCGATGGACCTGCTCCGGCCCGGCGCCCACGTCACGGTCGTGACGGTCGTCCCCGAGCACGAGGACCCGATGGAGGATGCCGGGGGGATCGAAGGCCCGGGGATCACGCCCGAACAGGCCGAGCGCGACTGGCAGAAGGCGACGACCGAAGGGCAGCTGGCGCTCGACCGCACCGCGTCGGTGCTCGGGCCGGACGCACAGGTGCGGCTCGTCGCCGACGACGAGACCACCGGGGCGGCGATCGTCCGGGTCGCCCACGAGATGGAAGCGGACGTGCTCGTGGTCGGCTCCTCGGGCAAGGGCGCGCTGAGCCGGCTCTTCGGCGGCTCGGTCAGTGACTACGTGGCCCACCACGCGCCGTGCCCGGTCATGCTGGTCCCCCAGGGCCGATGAGCGCGGTCGTCGATCGGCCCGGCCCGCGGGTGGACCCCAGCTCCCGCTACGCGCGCCTGCAGACGTAGTAGTTGTTGACCGTGTCGCCCGGGACGGACCGGACGTGCACCTCGCCGAACCCCGCGGCGGAGAACAGATCTCTCGCCTGCTGGACCCCCCACATCGCGCCCAGCCCCGCGCCGTCGTAGGCGAGCGACACGCTCATGCAATGCATGCACGAGACCGAGTACAGGAAGGTCCCCATCGGGTGCCCCAGGTTCTCCCCGAGGTGGCTCGACGCCCCGACGTCGACGCAGAGCCAGTAACCGCCCGGCCGCAGCGCGTCGAACACGGCCTTGGCGACGAGTCCGGGCTGCGCCTGGTCGTGGACGGCGTCGAACGTGGTGATGAGGTCGAATCGTTCCAAGGTGTCGAGGGCCGCCACGTCCCTGACCTCGAACGTCGCATTCTGCAGCCCCATCTCGGCAGCCTCGCGGCGTGCGTGGCCGATGCCCTCTTCGGACAGGTCGAAGCCGACGAAGCTCGAGGCCGGAAATGCCCGGGCCATCACGTTGACCGCGTGCCCCGATCCGGTGGCGATGTCGGCCACGTCGATCCCCTCCTGCAACCGGTCGACGATCCCTGGCACCAGGGGCAGCGTCGCCCCCACGAGCGACGCATCGAACCCGGCCGCGCTCAGCTCGGCCATGACCCGCCCGAACCTGCCGTACTCGGGGTACGGGACACCCCCGCCCTCATGGAATTTCTCGACGATCCGGTCCTCCACGGCACCGAACACGGCGATCAGCTGCGCGGTGGCCGCCATGTTGCGGCCTCCCGCCATCCTGCTGGTCATCGCCGCGTGCTCCGGCGGGAGGCTGTACAGGTCGCGCGCGGAGTCGTACTCGACGATCCCGGCGCAGCTGACCGCCCCGAGCCATTCGCGGACGTAGCGTTCCTGAAGCCCGGCCGCCCCGGCGATCTCGGACGGTGTGGACGCCGGCATGCGGGCCATGGCGTCGAACAGGCCCACCCGGTGTCCCACGCTCAGCATCAGCGCGGCCGCGGCACCGTTGAGCATGTCGAGCATGCGGGACGCGAATCCCTCCAGCTTGGCGTGATCGAGATCGGTCACTCTCCGTCCTCCCTTCGGCGGCCACAGCGTGTCACACCCGAAGGGGGCGCGGGTCAGCCGCGTCGCCGGGGCGGTGGTGGAGCGGCGGCGCACTGGCAACGCTCGGCAGGAGGCACGTGGCCCAGCACCTGCTCCACATGGGCTCCACAGCCCTTCCAGGTCGGGCGCTTGCACTTTCGACAGGTCGCTGCCCTACACATCTTGCCGTCCGTCCTCTCTCGTCGACATCACCATCGGCACCGGCCCGAGCGGCGCTGAGCTCGTGGGCGGCGG
>JAKAZC010000386.1 GCA_021826655.1 Actinomycetes bacterium
CCCGCCTCCCTTCAGGAGCTCGTGGGACGAGCGGATCCGCGAGAGGTTGACGCCGGCGCCCGAGCCGCCCTTGAAGATCACGCCCTCCTCGGTGTACCAGTTGAGGATCGAGTCCATCGTGTCGTCGACCGACAGGATGAAGCAGGCCGAGCCCTGCTGGGGCACGCCGGCCACGCCGATGTTGAACCAGACCGGCGAGTTGAAGGCCGCCATCTGGTGGACGATCAGGTGCTTGAGCTCGGCGCGGAAGGCCTCGGCCTCCTCGTCGTCGACGAAGTACCCGTCCTTGGTGCCCCACGCGGTGACGGTGTCGACCACCCGGTCGGCGACCTGGCGCAGCGACCACTCGCGCTCGGCGGTGCCCGGCGTGCCGCGGAAGTACTTCTGGGCGAGGATGTTGGTGGCGTTGAGGCTCCAGCTCGCCGGCACCTCGACCCCCAACTGCTCGAAGGCCACCGCCCCGTCGCGGTAGTTGGTGATCCTGGCGTCACGTCGCTCCCAGACGACCCGGTCATAGGGGTGGGTGTCGGCGGTGGTGAAGTGGCGGCGGATGCCGATGCCGACTCGCTGGGGTGCGATGGCCATGGGGTGGACCTCTTTCTCTCTTCGTCCGTGGTGCGGTGCATGCTGCGGTGCTGCGGTGCTGTCCGGATGGCTCCCACCCGGGGGACGACGACCACGACGTGCCGTGCGGGGAGGGTCGTCGGGCGATGCGACTGCCCTGCCTGCGAGGCCGCCGCTGCCGGGTGCTCCGCCAGTTCAGACCCGCCCCGACCGCCCGGGCCCGTCCCCAAGCTGACCGACCACCCTGGCCGGACATGCGATGAAGACACAATATGTTGTGGTTTACCCTCCCCCGAGGTACGAGATAGTGGGTCTATTACAGCAGTGTAGTTACGGCCCTGTCAACGAACCTCGCCCGGATCGTCCTCGATCCGGCGAGTGAATTGCCTGTTCGGAGGGCGTTCGCGAAGGTTCGCAAATCATTGCTGGGCGCGAGCGCCCGGCGTCCCCGTCCTGGCCTCCGCTCCCGGTCCCGGCGACCTCACTACAGTCCCCCTGTGGCTACCACCCGTCCCGTCTCCATCGCCGTCGACGCCGGCACGACCGGCGTCCGTGCCCTCGTGGTCGACGAGCGGGCGACGGTGGTGGACGTCGCCTACCGGGAGCTGACCCAGTACTTCCCCCGTCCGGGTCGGGTGGAGCACGACGCCGACGAGATCTGGCGGGCCGTGCGGGACACGCTCGGCGAGGTCGCCGGCCGACTGGCCGACGCCGGCCGGGTGGCACGGACCGTCGGCGTCACCAACCAGCGCGAGACGGTAGTGGCCTGGGACCGATCGACGGGCGCACCGCTGCACCGCGCCCTGGTGTGGCAGGACCGGCGCACGGCGGGCCGGTGCACGGAACTCCACCTGGCCGGCCATCTGCCGCTCGTGCGCGAGCAGACCGGGCTGGTGCTCGACCCCTACTTCTCCGCCTCCAAGATGCAGTGGCTCCTCGAGGAGGGTGGGGTGCCCGTCGGCCCCGACCTCGCCCTGGCCACCGTCGACAGCTGGGTGCTGTGGAACCTGACCGGCGGCGTCCACGGCGGCGTGTTCGCCACCGACGTCACCAACGCGTCGCGCACCATGCTCTTCGACATCGTGGCGCGACGGTGGTCCGACGAGCTGCGTGACCTGTTCGGTGTGCCCCGCTCGGCGCTCGCCGACGTGCGGCCCAGCTGCGGCCGGTTCGGCACCGTCGCCTCCTCGGTGTTCGGGGAATCGGCTCCGATGACCGGGGTGCCGGTGAGCGCGATGGTCGGCGACCAGCACGCCGCCCTGTTCGGGCAGGCGTGCTTCGACCGGGGCATGACCAAGGCGACCTTCGGTACAGGCAGTTTCGTCCTCATGAACGTGGGAGGCAGCTGCCCCGCCCCGGTCGACGGCCTGCTCACCACCGTCGCCTGGGACCTCGGTACCGACCGTGACGTCGGCAACGGCGCCGACGGCGGACCACGGGACGGGCGGGGTTCCCTCGCCTACGCCGTCGAGGGCTCCGTCTTCGTGGCCGGCGCCGGTGTCCAGTGGCTGCGGGACGGGCTCGGCATCATCGACGACGCCGCTGAACTCGAACCCCTCGCCAGCTCGGTGGCCTCGTCCGAGGGCGTCGTCATTGTGCCCGCCTTCACCGGGCTCGGGAGCCCGCACTGGGACCCGGGCGCACGGGGCACGATCACCGGGTTGAGCCGCGGCAGCGGCCGGGCCCACCTGGCTCGGGCCATGATCGAGGCCATGGGGTTCCAGGTCCGCGACGTCCTCGACGCCATGGCGGGTACCGGGACCGCACCCTCGGTGGTGCGGGTCGACGGCGGTGCGGCGGTCATGGGCCTGCTGCTCCAGCACCTGGCCGACCAGGCCGGGCTCGAGGTGCTTCGACCCCGATCGGTCGAGACCACCGCGCTCGGTGCGGCCACCATGGCCGGTCTGGCCGAGGGGGTGTGGGAGACGCTCGACGACCTGTCCGGGCTGTGGTCGTCCGAGGCCTCGTTCCTACCCGGTTCCGACGGGGACCGGGTGACCGCCGCCCACCTGGCGTGGACGCGTGCCGTCGGACGGTCACGTGGCTGGGTCGGGGGTACCGGGACCACCTGACGGGGGTAGACCGGCAGCACTGCCGTCAGGCCAACTCACGCCAGCCGTGATCGGCGAGTTCGGACATGATGGCGATCCACTGGCGCTCCCGCGTGCGGAACACCGGGGCGACCCGGCCGACCACCAG
>JAKAZC010000387.1 GCA_021826655.1 Actinomycetes bacterium
CTTCGCTCCGAAGGGGGCGTACAAGGAATCCCTCGAGAGGGCCGCCGCTTCCTTCCCGATACTCGGGAGGCGCCTCAGCCAGACCGCCGGGAGCCTGAGCGGTGGCGAGCAGCAGATGTTGGCCATCGTTCGGGCCTACATCTCGAACCCGAAGGTGGTCCTCGTCGACGAGGCGTCGATGGGCCTCGCGCCCCTCGTCGTCGACGGCCTCTTCGAGTTCCTGAAGCAGGTGGCCAACGAAGGAGCGACCCTCATCATCGTCGAGCAGTACGTGAGCCGGGCCCTCGAGCTGGCCGACCACGCGTACCTCCTCAGCCATGGTCGGATCGCGTTCTCGGGCCGCTCCGACGAGCTCCAGAGCGAGGAGATCTTCGAGCGGTACCTCGGCGTCGAGGTTTAGCGGCCCGGCCCGGCCGACGGCCTCGCAGGTCCGGCAGGAACTCCCCGGGGGTCCCCCTCGGGGAGTTCGTCGACCAGGACCAGCGGGACCTCCCCGGTGTCGACTGGGCGCACGACGACCGCATCGTCCCGACGACGCACGATCCCGAGCCCTGCGCCGGTGAGCGCCCGGACCGCGTCGCCGAGATCGGGAACTCCGAGCCCGAGAACGTGAAAGCGCGGACGGGTGTGTCCGGCGCCCCAGAGCGCAGCGCTCTGCCCGGCGTCGAGCCGGTACAGAGCGAGCGTGCAGTCAGGTGCTGCCAGTCCGATCACGGGCTCGCCTGCTCCCGCCCCCGTCCGGCGGAAGGCCTCGGCGAGCCCGAACACCGGGCCGAAGGTCTCCGCCCACCGGACGGGATCGGGCACCAGGGCCCCGGCGAAGGCATGCGTCTGCACGTCGAGCACGGGTTCCACTGCACGGGGCGGAAGGTTGGCCCCGAGGCGGGGATCCTCGGCAACGGTGAAGTCGGACCATTCGAAGAGGAGTCCTCCCGTGGTATTCGGGTGGGTGAAGCAGAACCCCTCGTCGGGTCGGGCGCCGACCGTGATCCCGTGCCGGTCGAAGTGGGCGATGGTCGCATCGAGGTCGGCGACCTGCAGGGCGAACGAATGCATCCCGGGACCGAAGGTCCTGAGGAACCTCTGGGCGGCGTGACCCTCCACGATCGGCTGCGCCACCTCTATGGAATTGTCACCGATCCACGTCATGCCGCCCCGCCGGCCGACGAGCTCCGCCTCGGAGTACTCGAGCACTCGCAGCCCGGCCACACGAGAGAGGGCGTCGATAGTGGCGTCGTAGTCGCTGACCATGCACGTCGAGTGGAACGTGCGGATCAGCCGGTGACCGTCGATCATCGAGTCGCCCCCCTGGTCCGCGGCCGGCGATGCGATCCTACGTGGGGTGGTCCCCGACGGCCGCCCCGGGGACGCCCGGGACATGGTGACGCCGACCGGCCCGTCCCCGGTGACCGCCGCGACCCTGGCCCCCGACCGCGGAACGGGTGCAGTTGGACAGCATGGGGAGGCAGGACCCGGACGCCGACCTGCGCAGAGGTGGGGTTGCTCGTCAGGTCAGGCGAAAGCGGCAGACGGTGACCGAGCACAGGCGGTCGCCCGCGCCCTCGGCCCGAAGCTCGACCCTCACGGTGAGGCTCCCTTCGGCGATCCGGAGGATCTCGGACCGGGTGACGAACGGTGCGCCCGTGCCACGAGCGACTATGGAGGTGCCCTGGTGCTCAATCCAGAACCGGTCCGCTCCCACCGCTCGCCGGGCCGCCAGCATCGCCGCCGCCTCCGACACCACTTGGAACGGTCCCTGATGGAGGCTGTTGCGTCCGATCTCCGGCGTCAACTCGGGTATCTGCAGGTTGCCGTCGGGACGGAGGTGGGCGCCGTAGGCCTCGTAGAGGGGCGGCAGGTCCGCCGAGTCGGCCACTCCCGGCCGGCTGTCCACATAGCTGAAGCCGGGGTTCGGCCCGGACACCGACCAGTGGGTGCTCCCGAGGGCAATGAGCCGGCTTCGGTCCGTGGCATCGGTCAGCCGGGCTTCGGTGAAGAACTGCGACCTGCCCTCGCGCAGGACGCAGCCGTCGAGGTGGACCTCCTCCACATCAGGTGCCCGCTCCAACACGTGAATGTCGATGCGCGTCGGCGAGACCACGGCGAGCGGGTCGACGTTGATGCCCGCGGTGTCGAGGAGAGCGATGCCAAGGGGTGCGGCAAGGAGCCCCACCGGACCGCGCATGTCGCGGCGGACCTTCAGCCAGCCCTCGGCCTCGTGGCGGCCCCTGCGTTCCGAGTACGTCCCCAGGTACCGATAGGAGACGAGTGCCGACACGCCGGCTCGCCACTCATCGCGGACCTCGCGCAACCGTTCGGTCGGCTCCCCGATCGTCGCCATCAGTCCCCTCCCCGTCGTGGACCATCCCCTTGGCCGTGACGAGCATCGGTGTCGCACCGGGCCACCGGGCCACCGGGCCACCGGGCTGGGTGGACCAACCGTAGCCTACTCAGCGCGCAGGATCGCCCCCTGTGCGTTGAAGAAGAAGCCACCCAGGAGGAGCATCGCCTTGCTCGCTCCCTCGACTTGGCGGTCGCCGGCCAGTCCCTGCAGCTGGTGGACGGCTTCACGGGTGTGCCCCGAACCCTGCGTGCCCCCTTCGGAAAGTGCGCCACCGTGTGGGTTCACGGGCACCCGCCCGTTGATCAGGATGCGATTGCGGTCCGTGTCCCAGTGGTCCTCGATGAACCCCCTGGCCTCGCCCAGCCCGCACCATCCGACGTTCTCGATCCAGCTCACCGTGATGAACGAGAAGCCGTC
>JAKAZC010000388.1 GCA_021826655.1 Actinomycetes bacterium
ATGTCGGCCAGCCCGGCCTGGTGCGCGCCGACGATGGACATCTGCATCGCCCACATGGCGGTGCCGAAGAGGGCGCCTTCGACGAGGCAGCCCTCGCCGGTCCGGCTCTTGCGCACCAGCGCGGCGGCGATCCCGCCGGCGAGCGCGATCCCCGACAACGAGTCCCCGAACGCCCCCGACGGCATGCCGATCGGATCCTGGCCGTCGGGCGTGACCCCCGACGCGACGCCCCCCCGGGACCAGAACGAGATGGAGTCGTAACCGCCCTTGCCGGCCTCGGGCCCCTGCGGCCCTGCACCGGTGCCGGCCGCGTACACGATGCCCGGGTTCTTGGACCTGATGGTCTCGGCCTCGATGCCCAGCTTGGGGCGGGTCCCGGGGAGGATGCTGGTGAGGAAGACGTCCGCGTCGGCGACCAGCTCGTGGACGATCGCCTGGGCCTCGGGCTTGTTGAGGTCGAGGCCGATGCCCTTCTTGTTGCGGTTCCAGATCTCCCACGTGTAGGTGGGCCCCTCCGACTGCACCCCGCCGACGACCAGGGAGCGGATGGGGTCGCCCTGGGGCCCCTCGATCTTGATCACGTCGGCGCCCCACTCCGCCAGGGCCGCGCCGGCCGACGGGACGTACGCCCACATCGAGACCTCTACCACCTTCACGCCGCTCAGTACCCCGCTCATGCGGATCTCCCCCTCCGTCCCGGTGCCCCCGTCGGGCGGTGCCAGTACCGCGGAAAGGGCGGGTGGGCCCGGAGGGGCTGGTCGGAGGCGGTTGCCGGAGGGGTCTCCGACCCCTGGGGCACTGGTCGGGTCGATACCCCGGCGGGTATACTGTGAACAGGTCCGATGCCCGGGGAGGGTTCCGATGGTGAGCAACGAGGACGGGGGAGGGGCCGGGGAACCGGGTCCGGACTCCCGGTACGACCAGATCACCGCCGACGAGCTGGTCGACCGTCTCGGCGGGGCGCGCCCGCCGATGGTGGTGGACGTCCGTGAGCCCGAGGAGTTCGTGGAGTGGTCGATCACGGGCGCGCGCAACATCCCGATGTCAGAGCTGGGAGCGCGGGTCGCGGAGCTCGACCACCACCGGGAGGTCGTCGTCGTGTGCGCCAGGGGCGCGAGGTCGAGGACGGTCGTCGAGGCACTCGGCGCGGCGGGTGTGCCCGCCCTGGGCCTTCTCGGGGGGATGGAGGCGTGGGCGTCGGCGTACGACACGGCCCTCGTCGACCTCGACATCGCCGAGATCGTGCAGGTCCGGCGGCGGGGCAAGGGATGCCTCTCGTACGTCGTGGGTGCAGGGGACGAGGCCTTCGTGGTCGATCCCTCGCTCGACACCGGGCGCTACCTCGACGTGGCCGCGCAGAAGGGGTGGCGGATCACCCGGGTCTTCGACACCCACCTGCATGCGGACCATGTCAGCGGCGCCCGGTCACTGGCCGCCGAGGTCGGGGCGTCCCTCCACCTCAACCCGGCCGACACCTTCGCGTTCTCCTTCGAGCCCCTGGCCGACGGGCAGTGGTTCGAGCTGGGACCCAACGTCCATTTCGGCGTCACCACCTTCGCAGCGCCGGGGCACACGAAGGGATCGACCATGCTGGAGGTCGGCGGTCGTGCCGTCCTGACCGGCGACACGCTGTTCGTGGACGGGGTGGGGCGTCCGGATCTCGCCGAGCGGGTGGAGGAGTTCGCGCACGACCTGTACCGGTCCCTCCACACCAAGCTGCTGGCCCTGCCCGAGAACGTGCTCGTCCTCCCCGCCCACTACGGGGACAAGGTGGAGGTCCTGGCGGGCGCCCCGGTGGCGGCAACGCTGGCGGCCCTGCGCGGGTCGCTCGAGCAGCTCGGGTGGGACGAGCCGACCTTCGTGGCCTGGGCGGCGTCCCGGGCGACTCCTCGCCCCCCCAACTACGCGGAGATCATCGGCGTGAACATGGGGAGGCACGACCTGTCGGCGGAGGACAGCCTCCGGCTCGAGCTCGGGCCGAACCGGTGCGCGGCGTGAGCCGGGCGACCCTCCCCGCGGGCGAAGGGACCGCGAGGGGACGCCGGCCCCGGTGGCGCGCCGGCCCGGCCGGTAGGATCGCGCCGACCGACGCGGGTCACGACAGGGGGGCATCATGCACTGCGGGGTAATGGTCACCGGCTACAACCAGGGCGACTGGGAGCGCCTCATGACCGAGGACTACGGCCGGCCACCGACCGTGCCGGACCACGTCAACATGGACGACACGCTGTACATGGGCGAGCTCGTCGAGCCCCTCGGGTTCGACTCCATCTGGGCGACCGAGCACTACGGCTCGGCCTATTCCATGCAGCCGAACCCGCTGCAGTGGCTCGCCTACTGGGCGGGGCGCACGACCCGTGTTGACGTCGGCACCGCGGTGATCGTCGCCCCCTGGTGGAACCCGGTGCGCCTGGCGCACGAGATCTCGATGCTCGACATCCTGTTGAAGGGGCGCCGCCTGCACCTCGGGATCGGGCGTGGGGTCGCGCCGCACGAGTACGCGTCGCTGGGCATCCCGATCGAGCAGTCGCACACCTACTTCTACGACGTGGTCAACGCGATCCGGGCGGCGGACGGCAAGGAGCGCTTCACCTTCGACGGCTCGGTCTACAAGATCCCCCCGACGAGCATCCGGCCCCAGGCGCGCCACAAGGGCGACCTCACCACCAACATCAAGGCGGCGTTCTCCACCGAGAAGTCGGCGAGGCTCGCCGCCGAGAACGGGCTCGGCCAGATGTTCGTGTCGGGTGACGA
>JAKAZC010000389.1 GCA_021826655.1 Actinomycetes bacterium
GAGAACGAGCAGCTCCGCCTGGCCGACGACGACCGCCGGGCCACCTGGGATCAGGAGCGCGACCGGCTGGTCGGCACGTTCGCGGAGGTCTCGGCCGAGTCGCTGCGACGGAACGCGGAGCAGTTCCTCGACCTCGCCGACGCCCGGATGGCCGCGGTCCGGGACGCGGGTCAGGCGGACCTCGCGCAGCGCCAGGAGGCGATCGGCCAGGTCGTCGAGCCCCTCCGGGAGTCCCTCGCCCGATACGAGCAGGGGCTCCGGCAGCTCGAGCTCGACCGACAGGGCGCCTACGCCGGGCTCACCGAGCAGGTCCGGCAGATGAGCGCCGGCCAAGGGGCCCTGCAGAGGGAGACGCGGAACCTGGTGACGGCGCTGCGAGCGCCGCAGACCCGCGGCCGGTGGGGCGAGATGCAGCTGCGCCGGGTCGTCGAGATGGCCGGGATGGTGACCCACTGCGACTTCGACGAGCAGGTCTCGGCCACCTCGGACGACGGTCGGCTCCGCCCCGACCTCGTCGTCCACCTTCCCGGGCGGGCCCAGCTCGTCGTCGACTCGAAGGTGCCCCTCGACGCCTTCCTCCGTGCCGGCGACGCGGAGGACGAGGTGACCCGCAAGGCCGAGCTGGTCGGCCACGCCCGCCAGCTGCGGGCCCACGTCGACCAGCTCTCGAAGAAGCAGTACTGGAGCCAGTTCGACCCCTCGCCGGACTTCGTGGTGGCGTTCGTCCCTGGTGACCCGCTCCTCGCCGCCGCGTTCGAGCACGACCCGGGGCTGCAGGAGCACGCCATGGCCAACCGGGTGCTCCTCGCCACCCCGACCACGCTCATCGCCCTCCTGCGTACGGTGGCGTTCGGCTGGCAACAGGAGTCCCTGGCCGAGAACGCCCGGGACGTCCAGCACCTGGGGACCGAGCTGTACGGCCGCCTCCGGGTGATGGGGAACCACCTCGGCCGCCTCCACCGGAGCCTGAGCGGCGCGGTGGAGGCCTTCAACGACACGGTGGGCTCCCTGGAGTCTCGGGTGCTCGTGACGGCCCGGCGGTTCCCCGGGATGGGTGTCGGCGACGGCGGCAAGGAGCTGGCGGAGCTCGAACCGGTCGTCGCGTCTCCCCGCCTCCCCCAGGCCCCCGAGCTGGTGGACGGTGCCACCCAGGGCTCGGGCGGGGGCCGCGACGTGGTCCGACACGGGATGGAGGTGCTCCCGGGCGGGATCGGGCCGGAGGCGCCCCGGGCCGAGGACCTGCACTAGCACCCGGGCCCTGGGGGGCCGAGCGACCCGGGTGGTGCCGCGGCCGGCGTCTTTGGGGAGGTCCGGCGGCCCCGCGAACCGCTCAGGGCGGCCGTCTCAGCTGAGTCTCAGGTTCCGCGTGCATTCTTTACGGAATGACTTCAGCCCACGCGGAGCGACCCACCGAGCGGTGGCAGGCTGTGCGGGGCCGCTGACGGGCGAGAGGAGACCGCGGGTGAAGATCCTAGTGCTCGGTGGAGACGGCTACCTCGGGTGGCCGACGGCCCTCCATCTCTCCCGCCGCGGTCACGAAGTGGGCGTCGTCGACAACTTCGCCCGCCGCCACTACGACCTCGAGATGGGGGTCGACAGCCTCGTGCCCGTGAGGACGCTCAACCATCGCATCCGGACATGGCGCGAGGTGTCCGGCCTGAGCATCGACTCGTTCGTCGGTGACCTCACCGACGCCGATTTCGTGACCCGCACCCTGCAGGTGTTCCGTCCCGAGGCGATCGTGCACTTCGCCGAGCAGCGGTCCGCCCCCTACTCCATGATCGACCAGAAGCACGCCGTCTACACGCAGGTCAACAACGTGGTGGGCACGCTCAACCTGCTGTACGCGATCGCCGACGTCGACCCGTCCATCCACCTCGTGAAGCTGGGCACGATGGGCGAGTACGGCACGCCCAACATCGACATCGAAGAGGGCTTCATCGAGATCACCCACCGCGGGAGGACCGACGTCCTCCCGTACCCCAAGCAGCCCGGGTCCTTCTACCACCTGTCGAAGGTCCACGACAGCCACAACATCATGTTCGCCTGCCGGATCTGGGGCCTCCGGTCCACCGACCTCAACCAGGGGGTCGTGTACGGGCAGGAGACCGAGGAGACGGTGCTGCACCCCGACCTGGCCACCCGCTTCGACTACGACGGGGTGTTCGGGACGGTCCTCAACCGGTTCTGCGTGCAGGCGGTGGTCGGCCACCCCCTCACCGTGTACGGCAAGGGGGGGCAGACCAGGGGGATGCTCGACCTGCGCGACACGCTGGCGTGCGTGGAGCTGGCCGTCGACAACCCGCCCGCCTCGGGGGAGTACCGGGTCTTCAACCAGTTCACCGAGTCCTTCTCCATCGAGCAGCTGGCGCGGATGGTCATAGAGGCGTACCCGGGCCCCGCGGAGATCTCGCGGATCGACGACAACCCGAGGGTGGAGAAGGAGGACCACTACTACCGGGCGGCGCACACCAAGCTGCTCGACCTGGGCCTGGTCCCTCACCTGCTCAACCAGGGGACCCTCTCGTCCCTGCTGTCGGTGGCGGACCGGCACCGCGACCGGGTGGACCCCGCTGCGATCCGGCCGACGGTCAACTGGCGCAAGACGGCCAGCACCCTGCTGACGGCCTCTCCGGCCGCGGGGCAGGACGTCGACAGCGTGGAGGCCTGAGGCCGCACCGGCCGCAGCACCCGCCGCGTCGGCGCCGACGACGGCGGTCGGCGCGGTCCGGGCGGTAGCGTCGT
>JAKAZC010000390.1 GCA_021826655.1 Actinomycetes bacterium
AGAAGTCCCAGCACAGCGAGCATCCCGTGCACATCTTCACCAGCTCGGGCAGGCCGTCGTCGGCGCCCACCGCCAGCGAGTTGGAAGGGCACACAGCCACGCAGGTCCCGCACTGGATGCACCGCTCGGCCTCGATCACCGCCGATTCGAGCTCCCAGAACCACACCTTGCCCGGGGGCTCGGGGATGCCGTTCATCTGCTCGCGGATGCGAAAGCGCTTCATGGTGCCCCCTGCAGGGTCTCGTGGAGCTCGTCGTTGGGCGTCCGCCGGGCCCAGTTGGAGAAGGGCTCGCCTTCGCGGCGTTCCGTCCGGTAGCGGGTCACGACCCTGAGAAGGGCGTCGGGTACGCGGCCGACCGGTACGGCACCGGCCACCCAGTCGATGAAGGCGGCGTCGGGCCCGAGCGAGCCGCCCAGGCCGATGTCGACGGCCTCCTCGATGTGGTCGCCGACATGGGCCAGGTCGCCCCGGAACCCGATGTCGGCCACCTGGGGCTGGGCACACGACGCCGGGCAGCCCGAGAAGTGCATGCGGATCGCGCCGCCGTCACCGCCGGCCTGCGCCCAGTCCCCGTCCCCGCCGGCACCGGAGGAACCCCCGCCCGTGGCGGCCAGCCGGTCGTCGAGCCAGCGCGCCCACCGCACGGCCCGCTCCTTGGTCTCGACCACGGCGAACCGGCAGAACTCGCTCCCCGTGCAGGCGACCACCCCACGCATGAAGGGCCCGGGGAACGGGGTGTACCGCTCCAGGAGCGGTTCGCCCAGGAGCGCGTCGAGGCGCCCCTCGGGGATGCCGGTCAGGACGAAGTTCTGGTCCGTACCGACGCGCACCGTGCCGTCCCCATAGGTCTCGGCGAGCCGAGCCGCCTCGACGAGGTCGATGCCGTGCATCCGGCCGACGGGGACCGAGCATCCGACGTACACCAGCCCGGGCTGGCGCTGGGGATGAACGCCGACATGGTCCCCGCGGAACCGCCGTGTGAGCTCCTCGCCGGCCGGGTCGAGGGCGAAGGCGGCGCGTGCCGCCAGCTCCTTTCGGAAGCCCTCGGGGCCCAGCTCCTGGACCAGGTAGCGCATGCGGGCCAGGCCCCGGTTCTCCCGGTTCCCGAGCTCCCCGAAGAGCTGGGCGATGGCCCGGGTCAGCTCGACCGCCTGATCCGGGAGGACGAAGACGTCGATGTCCTGTGCCATGCGCTCGCCGTCGGAGAGCCCCCCGCCGGCCAGGACGTTGAACCCGACGGTCCCGTCGTCGCGGCGCGCCGGCCACAGACCGATGTCGTCGAGCTCGACGCGGGCACAGTCCTCGAGGCATCCGGTCACGGCGATCTTGAACTTCCGAGGCAGGTTGGCATAGTCGCGGTTCCCGGTGAAGAACGCCGAGATGGCCCGGGCCACCGGCAGGGCGTCGACCACCTCGTCGCGGTCGGCGCCCGACACCGGGCACGAGCAGACGTTGCGGGCCGAGTCACCACATGCCTGAACCGTGGTCAGACCCACGGCGGCGAAGCGCTGCCAGATGCGGGGCACGTCGGCGATGCGGATCCAGTGGAGCTGGATGTCCTGACGGGTGGTGAGATCGGCGTAACGGTTGCCGAACACCGGGCTGTCGACAGGCCCTTCGGCGAAGGCGTCGGCGGCCACGCCGATCTCGCGGACCTGGGGGGCGGTCAGGACCCCGCCGGGGACCTTGATCCGCATCATGAGGGCGTCGCCACCCTGCCGCTGGGGGTAGATGCCGACCCACTTGAGCCGCTCGACCTCCCCGGGAACCGAGCCGATGGCCGAGATGCCCTCCTTCGAGTACCGCTCGATCACCGCCTGGGCCACCTCGAAGGGG
The DNA here is from genome assembly GCA_021826655.1 of Actinomycetes bacterium. The sequence continues at coordinate 1,838 of JAKAZC010000390.1, forward strand.
TGGCGCGACAGCTTCGCCCGCTCGATGTCGTTCAGCTCGCCTCGCGACCGGTAGGGCCGGACGAACCGCATCGACCGCTCTCGGCCCCGGAACTGCATCCCGTGGGGGTTGTCAGGGTCCCGGGCCATCTCAGGCGTGAAGTCCGCACTCGGTCTTGCCCGATCCCGACCACCGTCCGGAGCGCGGGTCCTCCCCCGCCGCCACCGGACGGGTGGTCGGAGCGCAGCCGATGGAGAGGTACCCCCGGGGGACCAGGGGGTGGACCGGGAGGCCGTGGTCGGCCAGGTAGGACGCGACGTCGTCCTCGGTCCACCTGGCGAGGGGGTTCACCTTGACCAGCCCGAAGGACTCGTCCCACGCCACGACGGGTGCCGCCACCCGCGTCGGCGCGTCGACCCGCTTCAGCGAGGTGAGCCAGGCCTGGCGACCGGCCAGGGCCAGGCGGAGGGGGGTCACCTTGCGCATCTCGCAGCAGCGCGCCGAACCACATGGCCAGGCGGCCGCGTCGGGCCCCGGGTGGGTGACCACCAGGTTCAGGTCGTAGTGCCGGCGCACCTCGTCCACGAAGCGCAACGTCTCGGGGAAGTGCGCCTCGGTGTCCAAGAACACGACCTCCATGGCCGGCGCGGCCGACATGGCCAGGTCGATGAGCACGACGTCCTGGAACGAGGCGGCCAGGACCAATGACCCGCCGAACCGGTCGACCGCCCATCGCACGATGGCCCCCGGCGGCGCTGTCTCCAGCCGGTCGCCGGCCTCGGCCAGCTCCTCGACCAGCCCGACGGGTGCTTCGTTCGTCGACGTCCCGCTCACCTGCGCTCCTCCCCGGCTCGGCCGCATTCGGAGCGGGCACTTGTCGCACCCAGCCCCAACGGGTATACATGATCGAAATAGTCGTGTTTTGCT
>JAKAZC010000391.1 GCA_021826655.1 Actinomycetes bacterium
CGCCGGCTGCCGTGTCGCCGGCTGCCGTGTCGCCGGCTGCCGTGTCGCCGGCTGCCGCCGGCCAGCGCAGCAGTGCCTCGCCGGGCCGCATCGCGCTCACCGGAAGATCCTCGTGAAGTGCTCGACGGCGAACGGCGCACCCTGCGGGTCGTCGTAGCGGTACTCGAACCGGACGAAGGTGAGGTGCCCGCTCCGCCCCGTCTTGCGCTCGATCCCTTCCACCCGGCGGCCGCACCACACCTCGTCGCCGGCGACGAACGGGCGCGTCAGCTCGGCCACGGCTTCGCCGGCCATGGCCTGGGTGAAGTCGATCGGCGGGGCGTCGCGCCACGGGGTGCCCTCCGGGTGCAGCTCACCGAGAGGCACCAGGTTGAAGACGGCCGTCCGCAGCGAGACGTAGAACATCGGCGGCGCCACCACGTCGGCGTAGCCCGCCGCCCGGGCCGCCGCCGGGTCGTGGTGGAGGGGATCGGTGTTCCCCGTGGCCACGGCGAAGCGCACGATGTCCTTGCGATCGACGCGGTGCTCGAGGGTGAGCCGGACCGAGCCGGCCCACTCCTCGAGGGCTCGGTCCAGGTCCCCGGGGTCCTCGTGGGCGGCGGCGACGACGTCAGCCACTGTGGGCACTCCCCGCCCCAGCGGCCTCGGCTTCGGCGGCCTCGGCTGCTCCGGCAGCGCCCTCGGGGCCGGGCGCCACTCCGACGACGCCGGCGGCGGCGAGATCCGCCACCTCGGCGTCCGAGAGGCCCAGCCGCCCCGTGAGCACCGCTGCCGTGTGCTCGCCGAGCAGCGGCGCGTGCGCGTGCGGGCGGTCCTCGGGTGCTCGCAGGAAGGGCGTGGCGACGTAGCGCACCGGGCCGATCGTCGGGTGGTCGTACGCCTGCACCAGTCCCCGAGCCGCCACCTGCGGATCGGCCGCCACCTCGGCGAGGTCGTTGACCGGCGCCGCCGGGACGTCGTGCGCTTGGAGCTCGGCGAGCAGCTCGTCGCGGCGCCGGGAGGCGAAGCACGCCGCCAGGGTGTCCACCACGAGCTCCCGGTTGGCGACGCGGGCCTTGTTGTCCCGCGTCCGGGGGTCGTCCTTGAGGTCGGGCCGCCCGATCATGTCGCACAGCGCACGCCAGAACTTCTCGTCCCGGGCGGCGATGACGACGTAGCCGTCCTGCACGGCGAACGCCTGCCACGGGACGATGTGGGCGTGCGCCGTCCCCATCCGGAGCGGCAGCTCACCCGTGTTCATCTGGTGCAGGGCGTCGTAGGCGAGCAGCGACACGAGGGAGTCGAGCATGCCCACGTCGACATGGAAGTCCTGCCGTTGGCGGAGGCGACCGCACAGGCCGCCCAGCACCGCCAGGCAGGCGAACAGGCTGCCGGCCAGGTCGGCGAACGGCACGCCGACCCGGGCGGGCGGCCCGTCGGGCTCCCCGGTGATCGAGAGGTGGCCCGTGTAGGCCTGCACGACGAGGTCGAAGGCGGGGCGGTCCCGGGCCGGTCCGTCCTCCCCGAACCCGGTCACCGACGCCGTCACGATCTCCGGGTTGGCCTCACGCAAGGCCGCGTGGTCGACGCCGAGGCGCGCCAGCACGCCGGGCCGGAAGTTGTCGACCACGGCGTCCGCCGTCCCCACGAGCCGCAGGAACAGGTCGCGGCCTCGCGGGTCCTTGAGGTCGAGCGCGACGCTCTTCTTCCCGCGGTTCCCGAAGAGATGGATGGCGCTCTCGCCGCGCACCGGTGCGATGTTCGGGTTGCGGTTGGTGTCGCCCCGGAGAGGCTCGATCTTTATGACCTCCGCCCCCATGTCCGAGAGGATCGTGCCGGCGTACGTCCCGGCGATCACCTGGCCCAGCTCGAGCACGGTGATCCCCGACAGCATCCGCGTCACTTGCCCACCCCCTGCGTGGCGGCCGCCCGGGCGAGGACGGCGCGCGCGACCCGGGCGACGGCGTAGTCCACCATGCGCCCGTCCACGGCGATCGACGCCGAGCCCTGCGCCACCGCCCGCTCGAACTCCTCCACGATCCGCCGGCTCTGCGCCACCGTCTCGGCCGAGGGCGTGAACACCTCGTTGATGACGGACACCTGCTGGGGGTGGATGGCCACCTTGCCGACGTAGCCGACCTTCCGGGCGAGCAGGCACTCGGTGCGGAGGGCGTCGAGGTTCTTGAAGTCCATGAAGACCGCGTCCATCGGCTCCTCGACGCCAGCCGCGCGTGCCCCCAGCAGGACGAGGCCACGCGCCGTCAACAGGCCGGTGCCGTCCGGCGTCCACTCGCACCCGAGGTCGGCCACGAGGTCACCCTCCTCGCCGGAGCCGAACAGCACGGAGCGGACCCGCGGGGTGGCGCGGCACAGGTCCGCGGTGGCGAGCACCCCGGCGGCGCTCTCGATGAGCGGGACGATCTCCGTCGAGCCGCGCGGCGCCCCCCGTGCCGTCTCGAGTGCCGTGAGGGCACCGTCGATCCGCTGCAGCAGCGCCGGGTCCTCGGCCTTCGGGAGCACCACCCCGGCCACCCCGGCGGAGCCCGCCGCCGTCACGTCGTCCCACAAGTGCTCGGTCGTGCCGCCATTGAGCCGCACGTACAACGGGACGCCCACCGGCCCGAGGGTGGCCAGGTTCTCACGCGCCGCCGCCTTCGACGCCTCGGGGACGGCGTCCTCGAGGTCGAAGATCACGGCGTCGGTCCCCGACGCCACCGCCTTGGTCACGAGCTCGGGCCGGTTGCCCGGCACGAA
>JAKAZC010000392.1 GCA_021826655.1 Actinomycetes bacterium
TCCTGGAGCCCGCGCAGCGCGTCAGCGAAGATCCTCCCCGTCTCCGCCGCGCGCGCCACGATCCGCTCGTCGTCGTAGACCGACAGTGTGGCGAGCGCGGCTACCATCGCCAGCTGGTTCCGGGAGAACGTGGAGGAGTGCACCACCGCGCGCTCCATCGACGAGAAGACCGCGGCGAAGACGTCGTCGGATGCGAGCGTCGCACCCACCGGGACGAAGCCGCCCGAGAGGGCCTTCGAGAGCGTGATGATGTCGGGACGCACGCCGGAGTGCTCGTGCGCGTGGAACGCGCCCGTGCGCCCCATCCCCGTCTGGACCTCGTCCATCACGAGCAGCGTGCCGTGCGCCCGGCACAACTGCTCCACCGCCCGCCAGTACCCGGTGGGAGCCGTGTAGACGCCCTTGCCCTGGATCGGTTCGACCACGAACGCGGCCACGTCGCCCCGCCGCAGCTCCCGGCGGAGGGCGTCGACGTCCCCGAAGGGGACCCGGGTGGTGGCCGGCAGGTGCGGGCCGAACCCCTCGCGGAACTCCTTGCCCCCGTTGAGAGACAGGGCGCCGTTGGTCAACCCGTGGAAGGCGTGGTCGCAGAAGACGATGCGCGACCGGCCGGTGGCGCGGCGGGCGAACTTGATGGCCGCCTCGATGGTCTCTGCACCGGAGTTGCAGAAGAAGACCCGTCCGATGCCCGGATGCGAGCGCCGGACGAGCTCTTCGGCGAGCAGACCCGGGAGCAGGGCGCAGTCCATCTGCACCATGTTCGGGAGATCGAGGTCGATGGCCTGGTGGAGTGCCTGCTTGACCGCCGGGTGGCTGCGCCCCAGGGCGTACACGCCGAAGCCGGCCAGCAGGTCCAGGTAGCGCTCCCCGCGGTCGTCGTAGAGGTAGCAGCCCTCTCCCCTGGTGTAGGTGCGGTCGAAGCCCAAGGTCTTCAGCACCTTGACCAGCTGCGGGTTCATCAGCTCGGCGTGCAGGCGGAACTGCTCTCCGTGACGTTCCTGCAGCGCTCTGGCAACGTCGTAGGCCACCGGCAGCCTCCGTCCTTTGGTCGGATGGCGATCAGGGTACCGCCCGCCGTCGACGGCCTCCCGCCGCCGCTGCCCGGGCACCGGTGTTTCTGCAATCCGGGATGCGGATATGTGATCGACATGAGCTCGTCCGAAACACCAGTGTCGAACAGCGCGCCCGCCGGTGCGCCCGAGGCCGCGCCGGGACCCGGCTCCCCCGGAGGAGGGTCCGACGACGTCCTGGTCGCCCTGGGGGAGATGGCCGCCGCCCTCCAGCAGAACGCCGAGGACGAGCGCCTCCTGGCCGGACGGATCGAGGAGCTCCGACGGGCCCGGATGGCCGGCGCGTCCTGGCACGACGTGCTGCGGGCCGAGCCCGACCCGGGAACCCTGCAACTGGTGAGCAGGGTCCACGCCCGCATCTCGGAGCGCAGCGGCACGCTGCGGCGGGCCGTCGTGGCCGTGCTCCGGGAGGAGGGGGCAAGCATCCCCTCGATCGCCCAGCTGTTCGGTGTGACCCACCAGCGGATCTCCAACCTGATCCGCCGCACCGGGAGGTAGACGCCGGCCGGAAGGGCCGGGAGGTGGTCATGCCCCCGCGCGCCGGCGCCATCCGGCATGATGGTGCAGCCGTCGGTTGGGGGTATACGGGCGGATATCGGCGGAGGTGGTTGCGGTGGACCTGTTCGGGAGCGGAGCGGAGGGTGCCGGCGGGAGGCTCGGAGCCAAGCCGCTGGTGCTGCCCGGTGAGCCCATGCTGGCTTACCAGCCGGTGGTCGACCTGGGCTCGGGGATCCTGCTTGGCTTCGAGGCCCTCGTCCGCTGGCAGCACCCCACCGAAGGGCTGATCCTCCCCGGGCTCCTGATCCCTTGGGCCGAGGCCAACGGGGACATCGTGGCGCTGGGCGAGTTCGTGCTGCAGGAGGGTTGCCGCCACGCCACCGAATGGCCCCGCAGCCTCCAGCTGGCCGTGAACCTCTCGATCGTGCAGCTCCGCCGGGGTGTCGCCGCCCGGGCGGTGGCCAAGGCCCTCGAGGAGAGCGGCCTTCCCCCCGACCGGCTCACCGTCGAGGTGACCGAGCACGTCATGTCGGAGCAGCACGCCCTGAGCGACCTCAGGACCATCGCCGAGATGGGCGTGCAGCTGGCCGTCGACGACGTGGGGACGAGTTGGAACAGCTTCGACCTGCTTCGTCGGATGGAGGTCAACACCATCAAGATCGACGGCTCCTTCGTGACCGGCCTCGAGACCCACGAGGGGATCAACCGGATGGTGGTCGAGACGGTGGTCCACCTGGCCCACTCCTCGGGGATGTCGACGGTGGCCGAAGGGGTGGAGACGGCGACTCACGCGGCGATCGTGCGGGAGTTCGACTCGGACGCCGCCCAGGGCTACTTCTTCGCCCCGCCCCTGCCGGTGGAGGCGGCGTCGGAGCTGGCGGCGCAGACCGACTTCCGGTTTCCCATGGACGGCCTCGGCTGGATGGCCGGGGAGCACTGGGCGCCCCGGGTGTCCGGCACCACAGTCGACGGGGAGCCCCGAGCGGCCGGGGAGGGGGAGGCAAGCGCCCCGCGGGCCGCCGGGGCCGGGGTCCCGGGCGAGGCGGCGGCTGCCGTCACGGACGGCCCCGGGGACGCCGATGGCGAGGCGGCCGATGACGAGGCGGACGCGGCGGGGGTTCCGGACGCGACCGGGCCCAAGGCCTCCGCCGGCATCCGCCGGCG
>JAKAZC010000393.1 GCA_021826655.1 Actinomycetes bacterium
GAGGAGCGCACGGTGCAGGTCGGGCCCGCCCGCACCACCGGATCCGCGGCCACGGCTCGAGCCGTGGCCGCGGTGTTCCGGAAGGGGCCGACCGCCCGGAGCCCACCCCGTCGCGGCCGGTTAGGGTGCTCACGCCGCGCCAGCGGGGCGGCCCGGTGGACCGGGTGCGGGACCCACCGGAGACGAGGGAGGGGAGGGGCGCATGGGCCTGCTCGACGGGAAGGTGGCGATCGTCACAGGTGCGGGGCACGGGGTCGGGCGCGGGCACGCGCTGGCCCTGGCCGCCGCCGGGGCCCGGGTCGTGGTGAACGACCTGGGCGGCTCCGAGCAGGGCGAGGGAGCCGACACCGCCCCCGCGGAGGAGGTGGCCGCCATCGTCCGGGGCCGGGGCGGTGAGGCGGTCGCCAATTTCGACGACGTGTCGGACTTCGCAGGCGCCGGCCGGATGGTCGCCCAGGCGGTGGACACGTTCGGCAAGCTCGACATCCTGGTCAACAACGCCGGGATCCTCCGGGACAAGATGATCTTCAACATGGACGAGTCCGACTGGGACGCCGTGATAAAAGTCCACCTGAAGGGGCACTTCGCCCCGACCCAGCACGCGTGCAACCACTGGCGGGACCGCAGCAAGGCGTCCGGCGATCCGGTCGACGCCGCCGTGGTGTGCACGAGCTCCCTGGTCGGGCTGCAGGGCAACGTCGGGCAGACCAACTACGCGGCGGCCAAGGGGGGCATCGCCATGTTCACGATCGCCCTGGCGCTCGAGATGGAGCGCTACGGGGTGCGGGCCAACTGCGTGGCACCCTCGGGGAACACGAGGCTCATCTCGATGACACGGGGGACCGAGCGCCCGCCGGAGCCCGATGAGTACGAGGAGTGGAACGCCCGGGACCCGGGCAACGTCGCGCCTCTCGTGGTCTGGCTGGCGTCGGACCTGTCCCGCCACGTCACCGGGCAGATCTTCCTCGCGGGTGGGGCGACGATCACCCACTACGAGCCCTTCCGGCGCCACGCGACGGTCACGGTCCCGGGCGCCGACCGGAAGTGGAACCCCGAGGAGATCGGGACGGCGCTGAACGGGGTCGTGTTCAAGAGCCGCCACCCCGGCCTGCGGGGCGGGGCGGAGTTCATGGGGAGCGGGATCGACTTCGCGTGAGCCCGTGAGCCCGTGAGCCCGTGGGCCCGTGGGCCCGCCGGCGGCGTCCACCGGTTCCGTGACTTGGCGGACCGTGCCAGAATCACCCCCGTCGTCGCAGGTGAGCCGAACCAGAGGTGAACGGATGCTCGAGGTCCCGGAGCTCGACTACAAGGCCACGATCGGGGAGTGCGTCCGGCGCGCCGCGTCGCTCTGGCCCGACCGGGACTTCGTCGTCATGCCCGATCGGCGCCTGACGTTCGCCCGGGCCGAGGCGGCCTCGCGCCGCCTGGGCGAGCAGCTCCTGGCTGCCGGCCTCGGCAAGGGGAGCCGCGTCGGCATCTTCGACACCTACAGCGTCGAGTGGGTGGTGGCGTGGTTGGCCGCCACCCGGATCGGCGCGCTGGTGATGCCCTTCAGCAGTATCTACCGGGCGTCCGAGCTTCGCACGGCCACCCGGTTGGGCGACGTGCACACCCTTCTCGCGCCGTCGCACATGCTCGGCCGGGACCTGCAGCCCTTCTTCGAGGAGGCCTTCCCGGGCCTGACCTCCCAGGGCGGCCGGCAGCTCTTCCTGCCCGAGCTCCCTTTCCTCCGTGCCATCTGGATGTGGGGTGACGTCGACCGCTCGTGGGCGAGGCCGGTGTCGCTCGCCCCGGACGCGCCGCCGGCGGTGGGGGTCCCCGCCGACCTCTTCGAGCAGGTGGAGTCCGAGGTGTTCCCGGCCGACCTGGCCCAGGTGACGTACACCTCGGGGTCGAGCGCGCTGCCCAAGGGGGTCGTCCACAGCCACGGCGCGATCGTCCGGACGACCGAGCCGTTCGGGGCGATGCGCCAGGTCGTCCCCGAGGGGGGGAAGGACAGCATTTTCTGCGGGTTCCCCTTCTTCTGGATCGGGGGGACGCTGGTGCTCGGCGGCGCGTTGCAGGCGGGGCTCACCGTCTGCTGCATCGAGCGGTTCGAGCCGCGGGCCGCGCTCGACCTGATCGAGCGGGAGCAGTGCTCGGGGGTGGCCGCCTGGCCGTCGCTGATCCAGTCGATGAAGGCGGACCCCAGCTTCGAGGGCAGGACGCTCCCCCACATCGTCGGGCTCACCGAGGGCCCGTCGGACTTCGCCCTCACGGGTAGCCCGGTGCCGGGCATACCGGCGCACCGGTCGATGAGCGAGCTGGTCGGCAACTGGAACGGCTCCGAGCGCAAGGCCGTTGCTCCCGGGTCGGCCGAACCGCTTCCCGACATGCAGGAGGGCGAGCTCTGGATCCGGGGTTTCGGTGCGCTGCAGGGCTACTACAAGAAGGAGCGCGAAGAGGTCTTCGACGCGGACGGCTGGTTGCACACCGGGGACCGCGTCTTCATGTTCGAGAACCGCCCCTACTTCGTCGGCCGGTTCTACGAGATGATCAAGTCCCAGGGGGCCAACGTCTCCCCGCGCGAGATCGAGCTGATGTTGGAGGGCTGGCCCGAGATCGAGCACGCGCTCGTGTTCGGGCTGCCGCATCCCGAGTTGGAGGAGGAGGTCACCGCGGTCGTGGTCTTCCGTCCGGGCCAGAAGATGACGACGGACGAGATGAAGGAGCGGGCCCGCCGCGAGGTGTC
>JAKAZC010000394.1 GCA_021826655.1 Actinomycetes bacterium
GATCGCACCGGGTCGGCCCGGCGGGGAGCGCCCGGCCGCGATGCTCTTGGCGGACCCGAGGCTCCTGGCGGCCCCGATGCTTCTGATGGGCGGCCCGGCGCCGAGGTAGCCGACCCGGCCGAGGAGCCGGTGAGCCTGGAGGGGGTGCGGTTGAGTTTCCCCGGCCGGGACCGGCCGGTGCTCGAGGACCTGACGCTCACCCTCGATCCGGGCACCACCACCGTCCTGGTCGGGGACAACGGGGCCGGCAAATCGAGCCTCATGTCGGTCCTGCTCGGCTTCGACCGACCCGACGAGGGCCGGGTCCGCGTCGGTGACCGGGACCTCGGCCAGATGGACCTCGCCGCCTGGCGGGAGCGACTCACCTATCTTCCCGACCGTCCGACCCTCATCGCCGCCACCGTCGCCGACAACATCCGCCTGGCCCGACCGTCGGCCTCCGATGACGAGGTGGCCGAAGCGCTAGTACGGGCTGGTGGGGGAGCGCTGCTGCGATCCCTGCCGACGGGCCTTTCGTGCCGGGTGGGCGACGGTGGGCGACCCCTCTCGGCGGGCGAGCGCCAGCGCGTCGCTCTGGCCCGGGTCTTCGTCCGCCCCGCCTCCCTGTATCTGCTGGACGAGCCGACGGTCCACCTCGACGGGGAACTCGAAGCGCTGGTGGTGGCCGAGCTGGGGTTGGCCGTGCAGGGGCGCAGCGCGCTGATCGTCACCCACCGACCGGCGGTGCTGGCGTTGGCCGACCGCCTCGTCGGGCTCGACCGGGGACTGCTCGTGGTGGCCGCCGTCACCTCCCGGTCCGGCTCGGGGCGCCCTCGGGACGTGGCGCTCCGGTCCGACCGGCCCCGGCCGCTCGCAGCACCGGCCGCCTTCGCCCCGGTGAGGGCACGGCCATGCTGACGGCGGGGTCCCGCCCGGCCTGGCGTGCCGTGCTGGCCGGGACGGTGGCCTCGGCGTCGGGGATCGGTCTGCTGGCCACTTCCGGCTGGCTCATCACCACCGCCTCCACCCGGCCGCCGGTGCTGGCCCTGGCCGTCGCCATAGGTGCCGTCCAGGCCTTCGCTCTCGGGCGGGGGCTGGCCCGCTACTTCGAGCGTCTGGGCATCCATGCGTCGGCGCTGGACCGGCTCGGAAGGCTCCGCCTGGCGCTCTTCGACGACCTGCAGGGCCGGGTTCCCGGGGTCCCCGGTCTCGACTCGTCGTCGGTGCTGACGGGCTTCGTCAGCGACGCCGAGACGGTGACCGACGAGTGGGCCAAGGTGGCGACCGGGCTGATCGATCTGGTGTCGGGTGTCTTGCTCGGCACCGCCGTGGTGGCGGTCGTCGACCCGGCCCTGGGTCTGCGGCTCCTCGTCGGCGCGCTGGCCATCGCCGCCGCCGCGGTGCTGACCGCCCGGCTGTCCCGCAACGCCTTCGTCGGGGAGGCCCAGGCCCGACGCGACCTGGCTCGGGCGGTGACCGAGGCGGTGGGCGCGGCGCGCGAGATGGCGGCCTACGGTCGCCAGGACCTGACCCAGCAGCAGTTGGCGACGGTCCGGTTCCGCTCCGTCGCCGCGGCCCGGCGCATGGGGGTGTGGGCGGCCGTGGGGACGGCCGCCGCAGTGGCCCTGTCTGCACTGGCTCTGGTCTCACTGCTCCAGGTGGGGCTCGAGGGCGCGGCCGGCCGTCGGGTCGGTGGTGTGACGCTGTCAGTGGTCGTCTTCACCGCCCTGGCCGTCTTGGACCAGTGCGCCTCGCTGCCGGGGCTCCTGCTCGGTCGGCAGCGGGCCGTGGCGGCGGCCGACCGGCTCGCTGCGGTGTCCGCCGTACCGTTGCCGGTGGCCGAACCGGTCGACCCGTCGTGGAGCGACCCGGAGCGGGTCGGAGGGGTGTCCTACGACGGGGTCAGGGTTCGCGGCGGTGACCGGGACGTGCTGCGGGGAGTCGACCTCGACCTGGCGCCGGGGGAGCGGGTCGCGATCGTCGGCCCCAACGGTGCCGGCAAATCGACCCTGGTCCACGCCCTGCTGCGCTTCGTCGGCTGCTCGGAGGGCTCGGTCCGAGTCGGGGGCGCAGACGTGGTCGGCCTGCCGCGAGAGCAGTTGGCGGCCGAGGTCGGCTGGGTAGGAGACGACGCCTACATCTTCTCCGGGACGGTGAGAGGCAACCTGCGCCTGGCCGCCCGCGACGCCACCGACGAGCAGCTCACGGAGGTCCTCGCCGGGGTCGGCCTCGACGGCTGGCTGGCCGGCCTGCCCGACGGTCTCGATACCGTGATCGGGGCCGGGGGACGGCCGGTCAGCTCCGGTGAACGGCAGCGGCTGGGCGTGGCCAGGGGCCTGGTGAGCGAGCCCCGCATCCTGGTCCTCGACGAGCCCACGGCCCATGTGGACCCCGCCTCGGCCCGCCGGCTGGTGGACGACGCGCTGGCCGCCGCGGGTGACCGCTCGGTCATGGCCATCTCCCACGACCCGGAAGTCGTGGAGCGATTCGAGCGGGTGGTGACCCTGGTGTCGGGACAGGTGGTTCCCCCCGGGCCGACGAGCTGAACCGGCGAGCGGCCGGGGGGACCTTCGGCCCGGGGCGTTCCGGGACCAATGGCCCTGCCGGGGAGCGGACCGGCCGTTTAGCGTGGAAGGTGAGAGAGCGAACGGGAGGATGCGACATGCAGGAACCGCTGGTTGGCGCAAGCGTTTGGGAGCAGACCCTCTTCGACCATCTCACCTCACACGAGGAGAACGAGCGGGAGCTT
>JAKAZC010000395.1 GCA_021826655.1 Actinomycetes bacterium
GCTTCCATTTCGACCGCGAGAAGCTGTAGCCGGCGAGGGCCGAGATGACCACCGCCACCACAGAGGCGATCACCGAGGTGAGGGCGCTGTTGAACAGGAAGGTCTTGAAGGGAACGGCCCCCTTGATCAGCAGCTCCCTGTAGTTGGACATGCTGAACTGGTGGGGGTAGTAGCTCGGCCTGAGGGAGGTGGCCGCGAACGGTGTCTTGAACGAGGTGGCCACCATCCAATAGACCGGCGCCAACGCCACGCACAGGGCGATGATCACCAGGATGGCCACCACCACCCGCCCCGGGCCCCACCTGGAACGACGCCGGCGAACGGGAGCCACCACTGCCGGGGTCGGCCGAGCCGTCGAGACGGTGGCGGTCATGCCGGACGCTCCCTCATCAGCCTGATGAACAACCCGGCGAACACCAGGAGGATGATCAACCAGATCACGCCGACGGCAGAAGCGAAGCCCAGATGGAACTGGTCGAACGCCAACTGGTAGACGTAGATCACGAGGGTCGTGGTGCTGTTGACCGGTCCGCCTTTGGTCATCGAGTAGATCAACGGGAAGTTGTTGAAGTTCTGGATGATCATCAGCAGCGCCCCGAGCACGGCGGCGGTACGAAGGTACGGCAGCTTGATCCTGGTCAGCATGCCCAGCGTGCCCGCCCGGTCCACCCTGGCCGCCTCGATCACCTCGTTGGGGACCGACGCCAGGGCGGCGGTGAACATGAGCAGGAAGAACGGGGTCGTGGACCACACGTTCGCCACGATGACCGCGATCATCGCCCATTTCGCGTTACCGAGCCAGACGATAGGGGTGTGGATGATCCCGATGTTCATGAGGAACTGATTGACGATCCCGCCTCGCTCCTGGAACATGTAATAGAAGAGGAAGGCGACGACGATCACGGGCACACCCCAGGGGGTGAGCATGAGGGTCCTGATCACCCGCCAGGGACCGCTCATGTTCTCCGTCGCCAGGGCCAGGAGCAGACCGATCACGCCCGCTATGGCCACGGACACGAAGGTGTAGACCATCGTGTGCTCGAGTGCCTGCCAGAAGATCGGGTCGTTGGTGAAGAGGGTTCTGTAGTTGCCGACCCCGACCGAACGTGCCGGTGTGGTGCTGAGCAGGTCGCTGTTGGTGAACGACAACTGGATGGCTTTCACCATCGGGTAGCCGATCACCGCGGCCAGGACGACGATGGCAGGAAGCGCCATCCAGTCGAAGACCCGACCTCTCCTCCGCCGGGGACGGGAAGGGATCGCCGGCGGCACGAGGCCGCCGACGGTCCCTGGGGAACCCGCGGAGGTGACCGTCATCCCGCCCCGGCCAGAGCCGACTTGAGCTGCGACTGCAGCGACTTGGCTGCGCTGGCCGGCGAGGTGCCGGTGGTCATCACCTGCTGGACGGTCTGCATGATCGGCGTGTACGCCACCGTGTAGGACGGGCCCCAGGGCGGGAGCACCACCGTCGGGAGGATGTCCTTGATGTAGGTGTTGTAGAACGGATCACCGCTGAGCAGGGCCTGGGTCTGGGTGCCTGGCTGGGTCAACGGCGGGATCGACTGCTCGACCGGAATCGTGTAGTTGGACACCGCGTAGTCCGAGGTGCTCAACCACTTCATGAAGGTCCACGCCGCCTGCTTGTTCTTGGCGGACTTGAACATCACCAGCTGGTGGTCGGTCGGCGTACTGTACGCCTTCCCCGTCGTGCCGACCGGCAGAGTGGTGAGACCCCACGTCTGGGCGAACTGCGACACGCTCTCCTTGGTCGTGCTGAGCACCACACCTTCGAGGTAGGGTCCGTCCACGTCGAACGCCACGTCGTTGTGAGCGGACGGGTCGCGGAACTTGCCGCCGAGCTGGTTGACGGTCGTGTAGTTGTTCTTGCCGATCTGCTGCATGAAGTTGAGATAGCTGATCATCCCCGGCGTGTCAGCGCTGGCGGTCGTCCCGCTGAAGGGCTGGGCGCCATCGGTCTTCATGAACGGCCAGTTCTGGTCGAGACCGTAGGTCCGGTTCGTGGTGTCGGTGCCGATCGGTATGACGTTCGGCTCCTTCGCTTTGATGGCGGCGGCGTCGGCCAGGAGCTGGTCGAGGGTGTGGGGCGGATTGTTGGGATCGAGACCCGCCTTTTGCATGTCGACCTTGTTGTACCAGAGGCCGAACGGGGCCACCGTCCAGGGGATCGCCAGCAGCTGGTTGTTGATGTCACCGAGCTTCAGCTCGCTCGGGATCACGCTCGACTTGTAGGAGCTGCTCGCGTAGCTGTCGAGCGGCTGCAGTGCGCCGGCCGCTGCGAGGTCCAGGGTGTAGTTGCCCTGCATCTCGGCGACGTCGGGTGCGTTGCCCGACTTGAACTGCAGCAGGGCCTGGTGCTCGGCATCGGTATAGGAGACCGGTACGGCCTTGACCGTGATGTTCGGATACAACTTCTCGAACTGGGCGATCATCTTGTTGATCCCCGGGGTGGTCGCCGTCTCGGCATCAGCCCAGTTGAGGAACGTGACCGTGCCCTTCACTGCCGAAGCGGCCGATGAGGACGATCCCTGGCTGGTCGTGGCCGAGCCACCCGAACTGCCGGAAGTGCCGGCGGACGACTTGCTGGAACTGCTGCAAGCAGCGGCCAGCAAGCTCAAGCCCACGAAGCCAACGGCCACATAGTGGGACCGGTGCCTCCTCCCCTTCAAGCCAAGGTCCTGCTTTCGCGTCATGCCTTC
>JAKAZC010000396.1 GCA_021826655.1 Actinomycetes bacterium
GAGCGAATGTCTCCGCGGAAACATCGGCAAATGTCTCCGCGGAGACGTTTGCAGCTCCTGGCCCGGCACGCGGTCCGGCCCCGGTTCGCGGCAGCCCGAGCACACGGCAGCCCGAGCACGCGGCAGCCCGAGCACACGGCAGCCCGAGCACACGTCAGCCCGAGCACACGTGCCCGCGGCGTGGCTAGCGTGCGGGTAGCGGGTAGCGGGCCTGGCGGGAGGTCGCATGGACGCGGACGTGGTGGGCCAGATCATCGATGCGGCGAACAGCGTGGTCGCCTCCGGGGCGATCTCCGCCAACGGTCACGGGAATGTGAGCATCCGGGTGGCGGGCCAGGACGAGATGTACTTCACCGGCGGCTCGTCGCTGCGTGGGCACGACCCCCAAGCGGTGGTCCGGGTGGGCCTGGACGGCGCGTTGCGCGAGGGCCAGCTGCCTCCCATCGCGGCTGCGGTGGTGGCCATGCACACGGCCATGTACGCCGCCCAGCCCGACATCGGCTGCGTGATCCACACCCACTCGCCCTTCGCCACCGCCTACGCCGTCGCGCACCGGCCCATCGGCTGCTGGATCGAGGCCCTGGCCATGTTCGGGCTGCCCGACGGCGTGCCCGTGGCCGCCTACGGGCCACGCGGATCCGACCACGCGGTCGCCAACATCCAGGCCGCAGTGATGCCCGGCGTCCCGGCCGTCCTGCTGGCCAACCACGGGGTCCTGGTCTTCCACCGCACCCCCGAGCTGGCGATCATGGTGGGCGGAGTAGTGGAAGAGGCGGCCCAGGCCGGCATCCGCGCCGTCGGGCTCGGCGGCCCGGTGGAAATTCCTTCCGACATGAAGGCCGCCGCCCTCCAGCGGGCCATGGCCTTCGAGCAGCAGGGCACGGTCGCCGTCTGAGCCTGCGCACGCGGCGAGGAACCCGCCCCCATCCGCGCTGGCGCGCTGGAGTGTCGGGACCGCCGGTGGCAACCTGGGAAGCGTGTTCGAGCGGTTCACTGACCGCGCAAGGCGCGTGCTCGTGTTGGCACAGGACGAGGCGCGGCTCCTGGATCATCACTTCATCGGCACCGAGCACATCCTGCTGGGACTGCTCAGCGAGGGTGGCGGCGTTGCCGCCCAGGCGTTGTCGTCGATGGGCCTCTCCCTCGAAGTCACCCGGCACAAGGTGCAGGAGACGGTCGGCCAGCTCCACGCAACGCCCGCCCCGGCCTCGCCGCCGTTGACCCCCAGGGCGAAGAAGCTCCTGGAGCTGTCGTTGCGTGAGATGGTGCAGCTCGGGCATGAGGGGATCGATACCGAGCACCTGCTCTTGGGCCTCATCCACCAGACAGGGAGCGTGGCGGAACGTGTGCTCGTCGGGCTCGGCACCGACCTCGGTCGGCTGCGGCACAGCCTGCTCTCCCTCATGGCGCAACCCGGCTACGCACCGTGCGCGGAGGGTGCGACCGCCGCAGGCACGGGGTTCCCTGCATGCGGTGGGTTCACAAGGTTGCCGGAGGTGGCACTCGGGCCCAACGCCCGGACCCGGGTCCTCCGGGGCCGTGCGAAGAGGCAACTGCTTCCCGGCTGGCTCGTGGGCATCATCGATCCGGCGCAGCGCTATATGGACCGGTCCTCGGGACGGAGGCGCACCCGACGCCCCCCGAGGGGTACGGCGTCATACGGACCGCTCACCGCAGAACCTGGCCGGAACGTTGGGACGGCGGCACCTGCCCGTCCTGCCGACCCTCTTCCGGCGTCACCTCGGCCGCCAGCCGGAGACCGCCATAACCGGATCGACACGCTCATCGACACGTTCCGGCCGTTGCTGGAGGCGGGCGCGAGCGAGCTCCTCGATCGGGGCCAGGCCACGGTGAGGACCCCGTCGGCCACGCTTTCAGCGCGGATCATCGGGTTCCGCTGGGGCGACCGCGTCCTCGAGATCGAAGGTCCCGGTCCTGGCGCTTCCGAGGGGCGATGCGGCGGGGACGTGCGGCCTGGCCCCAGATGCCGCACGTTGGTGCGTGCCCGTCTGGTGCCGGCGGGCGAACGGGTGGACGTCTTGGTGCGCTACCTCGCCTTTGCGCTGGCAGACCTGGGAGGTTCCTAGCGTCGCCTCTCGTGCGATCGAGCAACGGCAGCGTGCGACCTGGCAACCGTCGCCCGGGCCAGGGACATTTAGCAGTAGCTGGTGCCTCCGGTTCGAGCTCCCCGTACCCAATGCAGCGGCTTACCGAAGGCGAGGGCAATCTTTCGTGGCAGGGCACTCTTGGCGGGCAGGCCGCCGACTAGCTGGATATCACCAGCGAGCGCCGCTGGTGTGTGCTGCAGATCGCCTGTGTACATCGAAAGCTGCCGGTCGAGGAGCACCGATCCAACGATGCTGGTCCCCTCTTGACGGACCGCGCGGTCGAACCGTGCGATATCGGACGGAACGAGCTGGACGGTGACCCAGACGTTGCCGCTGCATGAATAGCCGGCGGTCACGGATCGAACGGCGCTGATCGTCAAGATCGCAGGGCCATCATGAATGCAGCCGCCCAGCCAACCGAGCCATGCTGGCTTGCTGGGCGGCGGCACACGCGTCGCCTTGGTCGAGCAGGTCCCGGAGGAAGGCGGAGCGCTCGCTGATCTCCAGCAGCGAGATGAGCATATGCGCGGCCCGCCTGAGGAGGGCTTTCCTCGCGGCCGGCACATGGTGGCCAAGACTTCGAACCTCAACGAAGAACTGG
>JAKAZC010000397.1 GCA_021826655.1 Actinomycetes bacterium
GAGTGCTGCCGGGCGCTGCGGCGCATGGGCGGCGTGCCGATCGTGGTGCTGTCCGCCCGCGCCGACCCGCAGGACATCGTGGCCGGCCTGGAGGCCGGGGCCGACGACTACGTCACCAAGCCGTTCGTGATGGCCGAACTCGAAGCCCGCATCCGCGCGGCCGTCCGCCACGGTCGGACCGAGCCCGACGACCCGGCTCCGTCGGCGCTCTCGGTCGGCAGCCTCCGGATCGACCTGGTGCACCACGAGGCCCACGTGGGGGCCGCGCGCCTCGATCTCACGGCCAAGGAGTTCGGCGTGCTCTGCTACCTGGCCCGCCACGCCGGCAAGACGTGCACCCACCAGATGGTCCTCTCCGCCGTGTGGGGAGCCGGTTACGGGGGCGAGGCGCAGTACCTCCACGCCTACGTGTACCGGTTGCGCCAGAAGCTCGGGGACCCGGCGGGCCGGCTGATCCGGACCGTTCCGGGTGTGGGCTACAGCCTGAGCGCCGACCCGGAAGGCGAGCGGTGAGCACCGCCGTCCGGGCGGCCCGGATCAGGTGAGCAGCCGCCTCGCCGACTCGAGCAACGCGACGTTGCCGGTGGCCACGGTGGCCACCTCCTGGCCTCGGCGGCGGGCGTTCCGGGCGATGAGCGCCCGGGCGCCCAGGCGGCAGCCCGCTCAGGCGGGCAGGTCGAGGAACCGGGCGAGGTTGCCGCGCATGATCGCGTGGCGGTCCTCGTCGGTGAGCTTCTCCACCTGGCTGAGGTACATCGTCGGCTCGGGCAGCCCCTCGCCGTGGGGGAAGTCGGAACCGAAGACGATCGGCTTGGTCCCGACGATCTCGATGACCCGCTGCAGGTTCTCCTCGGGGAACGGGGCCACGAAGCAGTGGTCCTTGAAGTACTCCGACGGGCGGCGGGTCAGCTTGGCGAAGGAGCCCGGGCGACCCATCATGAACGCGTGGTCCATCTTGCGGATGAGGTAGGGAAGCCACACGGTGCCCTGCTCGGAGAGCAGGAGCTGCATCTTGGGGAACCGCTCGAACCACCCCTGCAGGATGGCCGCACCGACGGTCTCCATGGCGGGGCGGTCGCCGTAGTAGAAGACCCACTGGAAGGCGTCCATGTCGCCGAGCATGACCTCGGGCTCGTCCCACTCCTCCCCCTGCCTCCCGTAGCGGGTCAGGGACGCGAGGTGGGTCGCCAGCTTGATGCCGGCCTCGCTGCAGATCGACCAGAAGCGGTCGTTCTCCGGTCGGAACGGCGAGTGGAACATGGACGGACCCGTCGAGCACTGAATGACCTTGGGCACCTCGATGGCCATGATGATCTCCAGCTGCCGGAGCGCCTCGTCGGCGTCGGCGAAGGAGATGTAGGGCGGCGTGAAGAGCCGGCCCTCCTTGTTGAAGCCCCACTCCTCGCCGAGGTACCGGTTGAGCGCGTTGAGGTTCGCGTACAGGCCCGCGTAGTCGTCCTCGAACTCGGGCTCCGACCCGGGCAGGGTCGCGAAGTTGACGGTGGCCTCGATGCCCTGCGAGTCCATCACCGCGAGGCGGTCGGACGGGTTGTCGAGGAACTCCTGCAGCGCCCGGTACTTCTTGGCGAACTCGCGGCGGCCCTCGGCGTCGAGGCTCTTCAGCGGGTTCAGCTTGGTGAGCAGGGAACCCGGGATGACGTTGCTCGCGCCCGCCTCGGGTGCCCCGTTCCCCTCCGTGTCGACATCGGCCCCGGCGCCCTTCACGCCGACCTCGGCGAGGACGTCGGCGGAACCCACGACCTGAAAGTTCTTGGCGACCCACTTCTTCGGCCGGCCGTTGTAGATCTGCTCCCACTTGCCTTCCGCGTTCTGCACCGTCCGGATGGCCATGTGCTTCTTGTCCGGGTCGATGTAGCGCTCGTACGCGTCACGGGCGGGCGTCGAGTGCTGGTCGGCGTCCATCATCAGGTACCCGAGCTCCTCGGGCACATGCGCGTTGATCGTCGACATTTGCCTGCCTTCCTGGACGGGGCGGCGGTACCGCCCTCACTGTGCGGGGCGGCGGCACCGCCCTCACTATTTGTACTCCGTACAATCTAAATCAAGCACCTCTGGAGGCTCCAGTCAAGCAGGGACCCGGCGGTGGCGCTCAGCCGCCGAGGAGACCCGCCGACGCCCTGACCGCCGTGTAGACGCCCACCCCCACCAGCAGCACGGCGAACCAGTTCGAGCTCCGCTTCGGGTCGAGCCGGTCGGCCACCCGCTTGCCGGTGAGCACGCCGGCGACGGCGGCGATCGTGAAGGGCAGGGCGACCCGCCAGTCGATCGCCGACGTGGCGAGCCGGGTGCTCAGCGCCACCGCCGAGTTGATGGCGATGACCAGGAGCGAGGTGCCGATGGCATCGGGCATCGACAGCCCGAGGACCAGGGTGAGGGCGGAGACGATGACGAACCCGCCACCGACCCCGAAGAGCCCCGTCACGAAGCCGACCACGGTCCCCGCGGCGAGCACCTTCGCGGCGGTGGCGGCGTCGACCCGCCGGCGCAGGGCGACCGCTCCCCCGGTTCCGGCTGTGGCGAGGGCCCGTTCCTCGCCGGCCCGGGCACAGGTCGGACAGCCCGAGCGGGGACGTCAGCAGGATCCTCACGGTGACGACTTCCCCGGGTCGTCGTCGGCGACGGGCCGGCCGGCCGCGGACCACGCGCCGAAGCCCCCGAGGAGGTCGGCGACCCGGGCGAAGCCGG
>JAKAZC010000398.1 GCA_021826655.1 Actinomycetes bacterium
CCCAACGTGGGGAAGTCCACCCTGTTCAACGCGCTGACCCGCAACGAGGTCCTGGCCGCCAACTACCCGTTCGCCACCATCGAGCCCAACGTGGGCGTGGTGGCCGTGCCGGACGGCCGACTGGCCACGTTGGCCGGGATCTACGGCTCCCAGGCCGTCCTACCGGCCATGGTCACCTTCGTGGATATCGCCGGAATCGTCAAGGGTGCCTCGGAGGGGGAGGGGCTGGGCAACAAATTCCTGGCCGCCGTGCGCGAGAGCGACGCGATCTGCCAGGTGGTGCGGGTGTTCGAGGACCCCGACGTGATCCACGTCGACGGGCGCATCGAACCCGGTGGCGACATCGAGACCATCAACACCGAACTGATCCTGGCCGACCTCCAGACCGTCGACAACCGGATCACCAAATTGGCAAAGGAGTCGCGCAAGCAGCCCGAACTGGTGCCCCAGCTGCGCGCGGCGGAGCTGGCCCGGGAGATCCTCGACGCCGGGCGCACGGTGGCATCGGCGGTGGCGGACGGGCAGATCGAACCGGCGCTCCTGACCGACCTGCACCTGCTGAGCGCCAAGCCGTTCATCTACGTCTTCAACGTCGACGAGGGGTCGCTGGGCGACGACGAGCTGGCGGCCAGGCTGGCGGCGCTGGTGTCCCCGGCCGAGTCCGTGGTCGTGTGCGCCCAGATCGAGGCCGAGGTGGCCGCTCTCGACCTCGACGACGCCGCTGAATTGCTGGCCGGCTACGGGCAGGCGGAGTCCGGACTCGTCCAGCTGGTGCACGTGGGGTTCCGCGCGCTCGGGCTGCAGACGTTCCTCACGGCCGGCCCGAAGGAGACACGGGCGTGGACGATCCACGCCGGCGACACCGCGCCGCAAGCAGCCGGCACCATCCACACCGACTTCGAGCGGGGCTTCATCAAGGCCGAGGTGGTGGGCTTCGACGACCTCGTCGAGGCCGGCTCCGTGGCCGCGGTGCGGGCCGCCGGCAAGGCCCGGGTGGAGGGCAAGGAGTACGTGATGCAGGACGGGGACGTCGTCGAGTTCCGGTTCAACGTCTGACGACGGTGGACCGATGAGCGAACCGGGTGGTCCGGGTGGCGCCCCGGCCGTGCTGCTCGAGGGGGTATCGGTGGTCCGCGACGGGACGACCATCCTGGACGACGTGTCGTGGGCCGTCGGGGAGGGTGAGCGGTGGGCGCTGCTCGGGCCCAACGGGTCGGGCAAGACCACGTTGCTGCGGGTGGCCGGCGCCGGCCTGTGGCCGACCCGGGGCACGGTCGAGATCCTGGGCGGGCGGCTCGGCCGGGTCGACATGCGCGAGCTCCGTCGCCGGATCACCGTGGTGAGCGCCTCCGTGGCGCGCACGCTGCGCCCGGCCCAACCTGCGCTCGACGTGGTGCTGACCGGCAGGCACGCAGCGCTCGAGACGTGGTGGCACGAGTACACCGACGGCGACCGCGCCCGCGCCCGGTCCCTGCTCGCCGATGCCGGCTTCGGCGGTGAGGGGTTCGCCGCCCGCGCCTTCGGGCTCCTGTCGGAGGGCGAGCGCCAGCAGGTGCTGCTCGCCCGGGCCCTCATGGGGGATCCGGAACTGATCCTGATGGACGAGCCGGCCGCCGGCCTCGACCTGGGTGCCCGGGAGCACCTGCTGGCCCGCCTGGCGGCACTGGCGGCCGACCCGTCGGTCCCCCCGATGGTCCTGGTCACCCACCACCTCGAGGAGCTCCCGCCCGGCGTCACCCATGCAGCGCTGCTGCGGGGCGGGCGTCTGGCGACGGCCGGTCCGGTCGACGACGTCCTCACCGACGGCGCCGTGTCGGACGCCTTCGGTGTGGACGTCACGGTCGAACGACGGGGCCACCGGTGGCGGGCAGCGGCGCGCGGACCCGGGTCCTGACCGGCCGGTCGGCCTCCAGATCGATCCCGCCGGCGACCGGTGGATGGTCACCCAGGACGCCCACGGGACCGGTCGCCGTCCGATCGGATGCCGGTGCCACGGTGGTGGCCGGGGCCCCATCCGGAAGCCCGGACCCGCTACCATGCGTCCACCCGGTGGACCGGCCATCGGAGATCGGCGGAGTGCAGATGGCAACAGGTCGTCGTCCGACGCGATTCCTCGCCACGGTGCTGGGGGGATTCCTGGCGGTGGCGCCCGTGCTCGCCGTCGGCACCAGTGGGACGGCGGGAGCGAGTCCCCAACCCTCGGGTCTGCTGGCGTCACCGAGCAGCCTGGCCTTCGCTCCCACGACACTCGGGACCTATACCGGGCCCGACGCCTTCAGCCTGACCAACGGCGGGAACGCCACGGACACGGTCGACCTGTTCGGCAGCGGACTGAGCGCCTCGGGCACCGGTGCGGACGACTACGTGGTCACCCCGGGACCGAACTGCGCCGGTAACGGCGTCACCACCATCGTGCTCCCGCCGGCGTCCACCTGCACGGTGGAGGTCGACTTCTATCCCGGGGCACTCGGCCCCCGACCGGCCACGATCACGATCAGGGGATCGGCGGACCCCACGGCTACGACATTGCAGGTCACCGGATCCGGTGCGATCGGCTACTACCAGGTTGATTCGTACGGTGACGTCGCCCACGCGGGCGACGCCGCGTATTTCGGCGACGCGGGAAACCTCAACCTCAACAAGCCGATCGTCGCCGTCACGCCGACCGGCGACAACGGCGGCTACTGGCTGGTG
>JAKAZC010000399.1 GCA_021826655.1 Actinomycetes bacterium
GAGGTTGCCGACGTCGATCACCACCTGGGCCACCTCCTCGTACAGCGGCCGCCTCACCCGGTCGAGCCTCGTGATCGCCCCGACCGGGTCGTCGCCCAGCAGGGGGCGCCCGGTCCCGTCGCCGACCCGGGCGCCGAGGGTCGAGGGCCTCGCCCGGAGCCACACGACCGCGCCCGAGCGGCGCAGGAGGTCCCGATTCGCGGGATCGAGCACCGCGCCGCCGGCCACCGAGACCACTTGCGGCGAGGGGTCCCGGAGCACCGCGCGAAGCGCCTGGGACTCCGCGGCACGGAACCCCGCCTCCCCGCTCCGTGCGAACAGCTCGGGAACGGTGTGCCCGGTGGCCTCCTGCACCTGCTCGTCCGAGTCCACGTACGCCCACCCCAGGCGCTCGGCGAGCAGGCGCCCGACGGTCGTCTTGCCCGCGCCCATCATCCCCACCAGCGCGATGCGAGCCACGGGCGGGGCCGGACGGCTCACCCCGGCGCGGCCCGCCGGCCGCCGGCCCGACCCGGCCCGGCCCGGTCCGGCGGGAGGTCCGGCGCGATGGGCGAGCCGGGGGCCTCCGAGGGCGTCTCGCCGAGCGACGCCACGAAACCGTCCCGGTTGCGCACGGTCTCGGCGACGGAGTCGCCCCCGAACTTGCGGAGGGCCTCGGATGCGAGCACGAGCGCGACCATCGTCTCGGCCACCACACCCATGGCGGGCACCGCGGTGACGTCCGTGCGCTCGCGGAAGCTCACGGTCGACTCCTTGGTCACGACGTCCACCGTCTCGAGCACGGGTCGGTTGAGCGTGGCCAGGGGCTTCATGGCCACCTTGGCGGTCACGAGCCCGCCGATCGACATACCCCCCTCGATCCCTCCGGCCCGCGACGTGTCGCGGCGGTACCCTCCGGCCTCGGCGGAGCCCTCGACGAATCGGATGGCGTCGTGCGCGACCGAGCCCCGCCGCCCGGCCACGTCCCAGCCCTCGCCGATCTCGACGGCCTTCACCGCTTGAATGCTCATCAGCGCCTGTGCCAGCAGGCCGTCGAGCCGGCGATCCCAGTGCACGTGGCTCCCCAGCCCTACGGGGACGCCGTAGGCGAGCACCTCGACGACACCGCCGAGGGAGTCCCCCTCCTTGGCCGCAGCCTTCACGGCGGCGACCATGCGGGCGGCGCTCTCCGCGTCGAAGCACCGCACGGCCGACTCGTCCACCGTGGCGAGATCGCCGGGCAGCGGGCGGACGCCGTCGGGTGCCGTGGCGTCGCCCAGTTGCACCACGTGGCTCACGATGGCGACCCCGAGCCGGGCCAGGAGCGCCTTGGCCAGGGCCCCGGCGGCGACCCGGGCCGCCGTCTCGCGGGCCGAGGCCCGTTCGAGCACGTCACGGGCGTCCGCGAACCCGTACTTCTGCATGCCCGCCAGGTCCGCGTGGCCCGGCCGGGGCTGGGTCAGCACTCGCGCGGGTGTCCCGGGGGCGGGCGACATCTCCTCGATCCACTTCGGCCACTCGGTGTTGGCGATCTGCACCGCGACCGGCGAGCCCAGGGTCCGCCCGTGACGCACGCCGGCCACCAGCGTCACCTCGTCCTGCTCGAAGCGCATCCGGGGACCTCGTCCGAAGCCCAGCCGGCGACGGGCGAGCTCGCCGGCGATGTCCTCGACGGTGATCGGCAGGCCGGCCGGCAGGCCCTCCACCGTCGCCACGAGCGACTGCCCGTGGGACTCCCCCGCCGTCAGGTACCGCAACATGCCCCCAACCTACCCCGAGCCCTGTCGCGGCTGGTCCTGCCGCGGCCGGTCCTGCCGCCAGGGGATCAGCCGTGGCCGGGCAGCCAGGCATTGATGATCTGGCCTCCCCAGATCACCCCGACCACCGCTCCGAGGGCCAGGGCCGGGGCGAACGGGATCCTGGTCTTGCGGCCACTCCCCCGCCGCGCCATGACCACCAGGCCGAAGAGCACCCCGGCGAGGAACCCGACGAGGAAGCCCACGTAAAGGTGGAGCAGGCCGAGCCAGCCGAGACCGAGCCCGATCGCCGCGGCGAGCCGCACGTCACCGAAGCCCAGCCCCCTCGGGTACAGGAACCAGACGACGAAGAACACCACGAAGGCGATCGCCGCCCCGATGACCGCCTCGCCGAGCGCGTGCCAGTCGCCGGCGACCGCCGAGGCGGCCACCAGGGCCGCGCCGAGCAGGGCGGCGACCGGGTACAGGAACGTGCGCGGCACCAGTCCCACGCGCAGGTCGACGACGGACACCGCGACCAGCCCCGCGAAGAGGACGCAGTAGGCGGCGAGCGCCGGCACCGCACCGAAGTGGTCCGCCGCGAGTGCGAGCAGGCCGGCCGTGACGACCCCCGCCGCCACCGCGTCGGGCGCCACCGCGCGCCGCACCCCGCCCGAGACTTCCTCCACCGGGCCCTCCGGGGCGGGGACCGCGATGCCCCCCTCCGAGGCCGCGACCGCATCGGCGGTCACCACGGCCGGCGCCGGGGAGGGCACCCGGGCGGCGAGCACGCCCAGCGCGGACCCGATGGCCGCCCCCCCCAGGCCGCAGCCGAGGACGAGGGGGGTGTTCACGCTCCGAGCCCGTCCGCCGCGGCCACCCCACGATCATACGAGACACCCCCGCGAAACGGTGCTTCCTGCCGAGTATGGTCTCGGCGATGGCCGCCGCCCGACCTGCCGGTCCCCCGGAC
>JAKAZC010000400.1 GCA_021826655.1 Actinomycetes bacterium
GGCGCGGGCTGGAGGAGCGGGGCGTCGCCGGCGGCGGGGGGGCCGGCTTCGACGACGACTACCGACGGGCGGCGTTCGGCGGCGTCTTCATGGCCATCGGCGCGTCGATGCTCGTCAAGCGGACCGAACGGGGAGACACCATGTTCACCACCAACTTCAGCCGGCACGCCCAGCACGTGCTCGATCTCGACGCCGAGGGCGCGCTGGCGGTGACGGCCCGATGACCGCCCTGCCGCCGTGGGCGGTGGACGGCGCTGACGAGGGCCCCCACCCGCCCGGGCCCGAACCGTTGTGGAACGAGTCGTGGTACCTCGACCTGGTGGCGGACGAGGACGGCGTCGGCGCCTACGTCCGCATCGGGCGCTACCCGAACCTGGGGGTGACGTGGTGGACGACTGCCCTGACCCTGCCGGGGCGCCCGCCGCTCCGCTCGGTGGGCACCGACCTGCCCCTGGCCGATCCGCCAGCGGCAGCCGTGTCGGGCGAGGGGGTCGACGTGACCTGCACGATGCTCGATCCGCTGACCGCGGTGCGCGTGTCGGGCACCTGCACCGGACACGAGCTGGCCGACGTGGAGCAGGTGGTGGACGCACCCGGGGCCGGCGTGCCCATCTCGCTCGACCTCACCTGGCGGACCGACGGCGCGCCCTACGCCTACGGCGTCACCACCCGCTACGAGATCCCCTGCCTGGTGGAGGGGACGATCACCGTCGACGGCACACCGATCGACGTCACCGGGCACGGCCAGCGGGACCACTCCTGGGGCGTGCGTGACTGGTGGGCGTTCGGCTGGTGCTGGACGGCGGGCCGGCTCGACGACGGGACCCGGGTCCACGCCGCCGACATCCGCGTGGGCGGTCACCCGCTGGCGTTCGGCTACGTGCAGCACCCGGGTGGGGCCGTGGTGCCCGTCACCACCCTGGACGTGGTGGACGTGCCCGGGACGGGCCGGTTCCCGGCAGGCGTGACGGCGGCCATCGGGCCGGACGGGCCGGAGGTGACGATCACGGCCACCGCGTACGGCCCCCTGGTGCTCGACGCCCCGGACGGCCGCCGGAGCTGGTTCCCCCGGGCGCTGGCGCGCTTCGAGGCATCCGACGGACGCCGGGGATCAGGGTGGATCGAGTGGAACCTGCCCGAGCCGGGAGCCGGGTGAGCGCTCGCCGGTGACGAGCGGCCCGGTCAGCGGGCCGTGGGCCGGCCGACGGCCCGGGCGGGCGGCCCGGGAAGCGTGGCACCGGAGGGGTCCATGCGCACCAGGTGGTTCCAGGCACAGTCGGGACACACCTCGACGACGTAGACGACGACCGGGTCCTTGCGGCGGCGGAGCCGTTCGAGCTCGCGCGCCGAGGTCACGCACCGGCCATTGGCGGGCAGCCGGGCACCGAACACGAAGGTGACCTCGACCAGGTCGCCCTCGTCGCAGATGGGGCACGTCTCGCGCGAGGGCGTACCGACGTGGCGTGCGGCCCGCACCAGCTCCGGATGGGCGTCGCACACGTCCAACCTCGACAGCCGGCCCCGCCGGAACTCGGCCACGACCGCGTTGCGGGCCAGCCGGTACTCGACCCGCCCACCGACCGGCGAGGTCATGACCCCCTGGCCGGCTACCGGACGCATCCCCATGGTCAACGAGGGTAGTGCCCGGTGGGCTCCGCCGGTCGCCCCCCGCCCCGCTTTCGCCCCCCGGAGGAGCCCCGGAGCGGACCCGCGTCACGTAACTTGTTGCTCGATATATCGATGAGATATATCATCATCACAATGAACGGGTTGGACCTGGCCATCCTCGGCCTCCTCCACGAGCAGGAGCTCCACGGTTACGAGATCCGCCGCCGCCTGCGCGACGACCTCGGCCTGTTCGCCAACATCTCGTTCGGCTCCCTCTACCCGGCCCTGTCCCGCCTGGAGCGCGCCGGCCTGGTCGTCACCACGATCGACGAGGGACGCGCCGGGCGGGCGCCCATCCCCCTCACCGGCTCCCTGGGCGGGGAACGCGCCGTCCTGCGGGCCCGGCGCGCCGGTGTCGGCCGGGCGCCGTCGTCCCGCCGCTCACGGAAGGTGTACCGGATCACCGAGAGCGGCCGGGACCAATTCACCAGGATGCTCGAGGACGGGGCGGCCGCCTCGACCGACGACGACCGGGGCTTCGGTCTCCGGCTCGCCTTCGCCCGCCATCTCTCCCCCCGTGCTCGCCTCCGCCTGCTCGAGGGGCGCCGCGCCCACCTGGCCGAGCGGCTCGCCGCCGAGACGGCGCGGGCCGGCGGCGGCGGCCTCGACCCCTACACCCGCTCGCTGGCCCAGCACGCCTCGGAGGCGACCGAGCGCGACATCACCTGGCTGGACCACCTGATCGAGTCGGAACGGCTCGGCCTCGACGACTCCACGTCCTCGCACGTACCAGCGCCTGACCCGGCGACAACGAAGGGAAGCAACCCATGAGCAAGATCCGAGTGG
Source organism: Actinomycetes bacterium (assembly GCA_021826655.1). The sequence goes on from JAKAZC010000400.1 coordinate 2,455, forward strand.
CCATCGCCGGCGTGGGCAACTGCGCCAGCTCCCTGATCCAGGGGGTGGAGTACTACCGCGACGCGGATCCGAGCGAGACGGTCCCCGGCCTGATGCACGTGGTGCTCGGCGGGTACCACGTCGCCGACCTCGACTTCGTCGCCGCCTTCGACGCCGACGCCACCAAGGTCGGCACCGACCTGGGCAAGGCCGCCTTCGCCGGCCAGAACAACACCAT
>JAKAZC010000401.1 GCA_021826655.1 Actinomycetes bacterium
GCCGCCCGCTTCGTGGCACAGTACGACCTCGTCCCCGACGCCGACCTGGTCGCGGCCATCCGCTCGAACCACCACCGCCTGTCGATCGTCTCCGCCGAGCGGGTGCGCGACGAGCTCGACAAGATCGTCACCCTGGCCAAGCCGTCGGTGGCGCTCTGGTTCGTCGTCCAGACCGGCATGGCGGAGGACTTCCTGCCCGAGCTGCCCGGGCTCGCGCTCGAACAGGATCCCATCCACCGGCACAAGGACGTCCTCGCCCACACGCTGGCCGTCGTCGACAAGACCTCGCCGGACCGCCTGCTCCGGCTGGCAGCGCTGTTCCACGACGTCGGCAAGCCGAAGACCCGCTCGTTCGCGGATGGGGCCGTCACGTTCCATCACCACGAGGTGGTGGGCGCCCGGATGACCCGGGTGCGGATGGAGGCGCTCCGCTACTCGAGCGACGACGTCGACGTGGTGGTCCGGCTGGTCGAGCTGCACCTGCGGTTCCACACCTACCGCCTCGGGTGGACCGACAAGGCCGTTCGTCGCTACGTCCGTGACGCCGGGCCGCTGCTCGACCGCCTGAACGAGCTGACCCGTTGCGACTGCACCACCCGGAACGCCGCCAAGGCGCGGGCCCTCGCCCGCAGGATGGACGAGCTCGAGCGTCGCACCGAGGAGCTCCGCGAGCGGGAGTCCCTCGATGCCATCCGGCCCGACCTCGACGGCACGCAGGTGATGGAGCGCCTCGGGCTGCCCCCGGGCCGCCTGGTCGGCGAGGCACTCGCGTTCCTGCTCGACCTGCGGATGGACGAGGGGCCCCTCGGCGAAGAGGAGGCGGGCCGCCGGCTCGACGAGTGGTGGGAGGGCCGGCGGCCGGAGGGCTGATCGGAACCGGGCCGGAACCGGGCCGGAACCGGGTGGAGCCGCGACCGGGTCAGCCCTCGGGCCACGCCGGGTTCGGACCGCCCGACGCGAACTGCTCCACCATCCGCTGCGCCTCGTCGTCGTGGTACTGCACGGGCGGGGACTTCATGAAGTAGGCCGAAGGGCCGAGCAGCGGACCTCCGACGCCGTTGTCGAGGGCGATCTTGGCGCAGCGGACCGCGTCGATGATCACGCCGGCCGAGTTCGGCGAGTCCCAGACCTGCAACTTCAGCTCGAGCTCCAGCGGGACGTCGCCGAAGTTCCGGCCTTCCATGCGGATGTACGCCCACTTCCGGTCGAGGAGCCACGGCACGTGGTCCGAGGGGCCGATGTGGATGTCGTCGGCCGGAAGGGCGGCGTGCTCGATCTGGCTGGTCACCGCCTGGGTCTTCGAGATCTTCTTCGACTCGAGGCGGTCCCGCTCGAGCATGTTGCGAAAGTCCATGTTGCCGCCGACGTTCAACTGGTAGGTGTGGTCGAGCGCCAGGCCGCGGTCCTCGAAGAGGCGGGTCAGCACGCGGTGCACGATGGTCGACCCCACCTGGCTCTTTATGTCGTCCCCGACGATGGGGACGCCCGCCTCCCGGAAGCGCGTCGCCCACTCGGGGTCGGAGGCGATGAAGACCGGGATGGCGTTGACGAAGGCCACCTTGGCCTGCAGGCATGCCTCCGCGTAGTGGCGCTGCGCCGCCTCCGACCCGACCGGCAGGTAGGCGACGAGCACGTCGGCGCGCGCCTCGCGGAGGGCCGCGGCCACGTCGACGGCCGGGGCCGGGGACTCCTCGACGACGTCGCGGTAGTAGCGCCCGAGGCCGTCGAAGGTCGGGCCCCGCTGCACGGTGACCCCCAGCTCGCCGACGTCGGCGAACTTGATCGTGTTGTTGTGCCCGGCGGTGATCGCCTTGCCGAGGTCGGTGCCGACCTTGGTCGCGTCGACGTCGAACGCGGCGACCGGTTGGAGGTCGCCCACGTGGTAGCCGCCGAGGACCACGTGCATGAGGCCCGGGACGATGTCGGCCGGGTCGGCGTCCCGGTAGTACTTGATGCCCTGCACCAGCGAGCTGGCGCAGTTCCCCACCCCGGCTATTGCCACGCGGACGGTGCTCATCTGGGGTCTCCTCCCTTGCCCGCCGGTTCGGTGGCGGACGATCTGGTGGTCGGCTGCGCCCGCTCGGCCGCGATCATCCGATCGAGCCAGCGGACGTCCTGCTCCAATCCTTCGGCCGTGTGCTCGACGACCGATCGTGCATACGGGTCGAGCGAGGGCTCGCGGGCGGTCGAGCGGACCTCCCCCAACCGCTGCTCGAGCACCGAGCGCCGGCGTTCGAGCAGCGAGATCCGGGCCTGGGGAGCCAGGTGGCGGGCGAAGGCGACCCGGAGGCCGAAGCTGCGGGCGTCGTCCGCCGCCCCGTTGGTCAGGAGCTCGGTGAAGAGGTCCCGCCCCTTGTCGGTGATCCGGTAGACCTTGCGGGCCCGGCGGCCCCCGAGGGGGTTGGGGTTCCGCCGGGAGCGCAGCACGGCGAGCTCACCGCTCAGGGAGCCCGTCGGCGGGGTGTCCGGCCGGCGGGCTGCCGCCGGACCCTCGGCGGAGGCCACGGCCCCGCCGGCCTCGAGCCGGTTCAGGGCCGGGTAGAGCGAGCCGAAGGAGACGTTGGCGAGCAGCCCGAGCTGCTCGCGGAGCCGGCGCCGGATCTCGTACCCGTGGAGCTCGCGCTCTTCGAGCAGGCCGAGGATCGCCAGATCGAGCATCCGGTCATT
>JAKAZC010000402.1 GCA_021826655.1 Actinomycetes bacterium
GCTGACCAAGGGCCAGTACTCGCCGACCTCGGAGATGGCCAAGGTGACCAAGTCGACGCCCTTCGGCTCGCTGGAGCACCCCTTCAACCCGCTGAGCCTGGCGTTGGGCGCCGAGGCCGGCTTCGTGGCCCGCACCCACGACATGGACCGGAAGCACATGATCGAGACCTTCCGCCGCGCCCACGCGCACAAGGGTGCCTCGTTCGTCGAGATCTACCAGAACTGCAACGTCTTCAACGACGGTGCCTTCGAGGCGATCACCGGCAAGGAGCACCGGGCGGACATGCTGATCCCCCTCGTCCACGGCGAACCCATCCGCTTCGGCTCCGACGGCCAGTTCGGTGTGGTCATGGATCCCGACGGCTCCGTCGAAGTCGTCGAGGTGGGTCAGGTGGGCGAGGACGCCATCCTCGTCCACGACGAGCACAAGGAGAACCCGGGGCTGGCCTTCCAGCTGAGCAGGCTGTCGAGGGGGCCCTACGAGCCCACGCCGATCGGTGTATTCCGGGACGTCGACCACGCCGAGTACGGCGAGCAGATGGCTGACCAGATCGCCACCGCGACCGAGCGCCGTGGCCCGGGCGACTTCGCTGCGCTGCTGCGCTCCGGGTCGTCCTGGACCGTCGCGTAGGGTCCGGCGGACCGAGCGCCGGTGGCCCGGGCGACGACGTTCGTCCTGCTGCTGCGGGGGATCAACGTCGGTGGGCGCAACCGGCTGCCCATGGCCGACCTCCGTGCCCTGGTGGCCGCCCTGGGCCACGGTGACGTGCGCACCCACCTCCAGAGCGGCAACATCGTGTGCACCGGAATCGGTCGGGCCGCCGAGGTCGCCGCCGGACTGTCGGCGACCATCCGCGACGAGCTGTCCCTGTCCGTCCCCGTGGTCGCACGCACCGCCGAGCAGTGGGCCGCCATGGCGACCGCCAATCCTTACGCCGGTGCGCACGGCGACACCCCGAAGTCGTTGCACGTGACCTTCCTGAGCGCCGCACCGGACCCCGCGCTGGAGGCCGACCTCGTCGCCCGGGCCGGGGAGTTCGCCCCCGACCGCCTGTCCGTTGTGGGACCCGACGTGTTCCTGCACCTGCCCGGCGGCTATGCCGAGACCGCCCTGCAGAACGGCCTGCTGGAGAAGCGGCTCGGCCGGGTGGCCACCACCCGCAACTGGCGGACGGTGACGGCACTCTCCGGACTGGCCGGCCTCACGTAGCCGATCGGCGTAGGGTCGTCGTGGAGCCCAGCGGCGTACGTGGCCCGATGACCGGCCGTCGTCACGGACCCTACGGGCCGGGTCGGGCCGGACCGGGTCAGGCCTGACCGGACCGGGTCAGACCGGGTCGGACCGGGTCGGGTCAGGCCGGGTCGAGCGGTCGGAACACCATGCCGGTGCGCGGCTTCGGGAAGAAGTACGTGCTCTTCGGGGGCATGCGGCGCCCGGCGCTCGCCCAGTCGCCGATCTGGTCGACCCGCACCGGCGGCAGGAGGACGGCGGCCTGCGCCTCCTCGGCGACCACCGCGGCCACCGCGGCCTGCCAGCTGTTGGCGAAGGACAGGTCGTGATGGGGTAGCTCAGCGATGGCCAGGGCGACCATCGACGAGGGGAGGTCGGACCCGGCGGCCTCGGCCGTCCCGTCCTTCGGGTGGAGGAGCCAGCAGCCCGATGCCATGACCACGGCCAGTGCGGAGGTCGTGCCGAGTGCGGACCACGTGCGCTCGTCACAGTCACCCGCACGGGCCACGTCGAACCACGAGGCGAACACATCGACCAGGTCCAGGCCATCGGGCAGTCCGGCGAGGAGCCTGTGGATCGGGCCGACGGCTACGACGTCGTCGGCGAGCTCGACGATGAACGCCAGTACCCCGTCGGCTCCGGGGGTGCCGGCCCCGGAGCCGGCCAGGTACGAGGAGGCGACGGCCAGTCGGTGGTGCCCGTCGGCGACGACGACGGGCGCGGTGGCGACGATCGCGGCGACGGCGTCCGACACGTCGGCGTCGTCGAGCACCCAGAGCTCATGACGCACGCCGTCGTCGTCGACCGCCGCGGCCAGCGGCGCACCGGCGGTGTCGAGCAGTGCGGTCAGCCCGGTGGCGAGAGAGAGGCCCCAGATGGGGGAGAGGTTCACCCGAGTGGCGGTCAGCAGGTCGAGCCGGTCGGTCCGGTCCTTGGGGAGCGTCTCCTCGTGGGGGCGGATCTCCTCCGCGCTCGCCGCGTCGAGTCCCAGCACCCCGAGCACCCCGAGTGTGACCGAGCCGTCGGTGCCGGTCATCCGGTAGGGATAGAGCGCCGCTGTGGGGTCGCGCACCAGGATGCCCTCGATCTCCCACTGGGCAAGGCGAGCGGCGGCCCCTGCGTAGCGGTCGGCTCCGGTGCGGGGGTCGGGCTCGGGGAGTTCCACCAGGATCGAGTTCGCGCTGTGCCGGGCGACCAGGGCCGCGCGCTCGTCGGGTCCCACCACGTCGTAGGGCGGGGCCACCACCTTGGCGAGCTCCACCCGGGCCGGGTCGTACCGCAATGCGGCGAAGGGGGTGAAGCGGGGCATGGCCACTGACTACCACACGAGGCCGTGCGAGCTGTGGGAACGCTCCGGTCGGGCATATGCTGCGTCCGTGGACCAGGACGGTGGATACGCGGACCCGAGAGTGCGTTGCACGCCGACGGTTATAT
>JAKAZC010000403.1 GCA_021826655.1 Actinomycetes bacterium
GGGCAGACCACCACCACCTTGTCGTCCGCGTGGATCACGCGGCATCCCTCGGCCTCCTCAGCGTCGATCGTGGTGCACAGGAGGCAGCTCTCGGAGAAGCGTGCGAATCGGGCCTGCTCCTCGGCCAGCTCCCGGGGCACGAAGGACATCCCGAGGAGCTGGCCGTGCGGGTGCTCCAGGGAGGCGCCAGCCTCCCGGCCGGAGTTCACGATGGCCTGGCTGTAGCGCAGGCAGGGGTGCTGGGCGTGCTCTTCGATGCGGTCCCGCAGCGCCGCCATCACCAGGCCGGTCTGCTCGTTGGAGAGCATGGACCAGGAATCGTCGTGCTCGGGGGAGAGGATCAGCACCTCGTGGATCCCACCGGCGCTGGCCTGGGTGAAGACGGGACCCCGGTTGGTGACCACGAACGGCTCGTCGCCGGAGAAGGCCGGGTACAGGTTGGGCACGACGCGCACCAGCCAGTGCCCGCTGGATCCGTAGGTCTCGAGCGCCGGCGGGCTGTCCTCCTCGTGGCCCGGGCAGAAGGGGCACGGCCGTGTCCGGTCCGCCTGCACCTCCGGCGATCGGACCACGAAGGCCTCGGGCCGCTCGGCCCGGCGCGTGTTCACCACCACCCACCGACCGGTCAGCGGGTCGAGCCGGAGCTGGCTCGCCTGCGTCGTCACCTCTGCGTCCATTGCATCCACGTCGCGCGCTCTTCTGTCATCTTCCGCCCCACCGATCGATCAACGGGGCGGTACGTCCGTGCATCAACGTACCTCCACCCGGGGGGTGGCACGGTTCACCGTCCGGCGAGCCCGCCCGGCACCGGGCCCGGCGGCCCGTCGAGCTTCTGCTCATGAGCATCCTGGGCGCCCTGCCGACCGCCGCGCTGCCTGCGGGGCCGGCCTACACGGTGGTCCTGCTCTGCCATGTTGCCGCAGCACTGGTGGGGATGATCACGATGGTGGCCGGGATCGCCTTCTCCATAAAGCTCCTGGCCGCCGGGAGCAGGCCGGTGCCCGCCCCGGTCCGCTCCTACTTCTCGCCGGGGACCAACTGGGCCGGCCGAGCCCTGTACCTCGTGCCAGTGCTCGGGGCGGTGCTCCTGGGCATGTCCGGCGGCGCCTACCGCCTCACCTCGGGCTGGGTGCTGGCCGGCGCCGGGCTCTGGGCGGCATCGATCCTGGCTGCCGAGCTGGCCCTGTGGCCGGCAGAGCAGCGCGTACGCCGGGCGCTGGCAAAAGCGGCCACGGAGCCCGAGGGGCCACCGCCGGGAGCCACCGAGCCGGCGGAGCTGCCCGAAGGGGCGACCTCGGCGGCAACCGAGGCGGCCCGGCTGGTGGTGGCATGGTCGGTGGTCGTGGTGGCGCTGTTAGGCGCGGCGATGGTGGTGATGGTGGTCAAGCCGTAAGACCGTGACCCCGGCGGCTCTCAGGCCGGGCCGCTGTCGGCGGTGCTCAGGCCGGCCAGCTGTCGGTGGTGCCCAGGCGAGGCTCACCGATCATCCCCGCCGCCACGGTGGCGTTGGTGCCCTCATCCACCAGGACGAAACTCCCGGTGATGCGGTCGGCGGTGTACGGGTCCACGGCTAGGGGGACTGCGGTGGTGAGCTCCAGCACGCCCACGTCGTTGTTCACCAGCTCGTCGGCGTCTTCCACCCGCAGCTCGTTCACGTCCAGGCGCCCCCGCACGGCGGTGATCCGGGCCGGGGTGCTCCGGGTGGTGTGCTTCACCCTGAGCCGGTCGCCGCTCCGCACCGGCCGGTCGGTGAACCAGCAGACCGTTGCCGTCAGTGTCCGGACCACCGTGGGGGGATGGTCCGCGATGGCGATGAGGTCGCCGCGTGACACGTCCAGATCGTCGGCCAGGCGCACGGCAACCGAGAGCCCGACAGGCGCAGAGTCCATGGGCCCGTCGTAGGTCTCGATCCCGGTGACCGTGGTCTTCCAGCCCTCCGGGAGGACGACCACCTGGTCCCCGGCCGCCAGGACGCCCCCGTTCACCATGCCGGCGTAGCTCCTCCCCCCGCCGGCGTAGCGCAGTACCCACTGGACGGGCAGCCGGGCCGCGCCGGACCGGTTGGTGCCGTGACCGGCAGCCCAGGCGCCTGCCGGCGCCTGCTCGAGCGCCTGGAGGACCGTGGGGCCGTGGTACCAAGGGGCGGCGTCGGACGGCTCGACGACATAATCGCCGTGGAGGGCGGACACGGGGATGACGGTGCACGACGTCACGCCTAGCCGTCGGGCCAGCGCCTCGATCTCTCCAGCGACCCGCCGGTACGCGGACTCGTCCCACTGTGCGAGATCCATCTTGTTCGCGCACACGACGAACTGGCCCACGCCCAGCAGGGCGGCGATGCAGGCGTGGCGCCGGGTCTGCTCCCGGAGGCCGTTGACCACGTCCACTACGACCAGCGCCAGGTCCGCGGTGGACGCTCCGGTGGCCATGTTGCGCGTGTACTGCACGTGGCCGGGGCAGTCGGCGATGACGAACTTCCGCCGCGGGGTGGCGGCGTACCGGTAGGCCACGTCGATGGTGATGCCCTGCTCGCGCTCGGCGCGCAGGCCGTCGGTGAGCAGCGCGAAGTCGATCTGGCCGGGCGCGGTGGTGCCTTTGCCTTCGATGGAGCGCACCTGGTCTTCGTAGACCGATTGCGTGTCGTAAAGCAGG
>JAKAZC010000404.1 GCA_021826655.1 Actinomycetes bacterium
CTCGGACACCTCCGCCCTCACCTCCGGTGAGTACCAGCAGCTGACCGGACGGGCCGGACGACGAGGCATCGACACGGTGGGCCACGCGTTCGTGCTGTGGAACCAGGCCACCCCGTTCGGGTTGGTCGCCCGGACGGCCGTGGCCCCCCCGCCCGACCTGGTGTCCTCCTTCCACCCCACCTACAACCTGGCCGTCAACCTGGTGCGCAGGTGGTCCCGCGCGGAGGCCCACGGCCTCCTGGAGTCCTCCTACGGGCAGTGGCAGGCCCCGGGGGCCTCCGATTCGCTGGTGGTCCAGCTCGACCGGCGACTCGCCGTGCTCGACGACCGCGGCTTCGCCGACGGTTGGTCCCTCACCGAGGCCGGTATCGGACTGGCCTCGATCTACCACGAGTCGGACCTGCTGGTGGCCGAGGTCCTGCGGGCGGGTGTCCTCGACGGGCTGGATCCCGCCCAGTTGGCCGGGGTGGCCTCGGCACTCAGCTTCGAGGCCCGGCGTGCCGGCGACGACCCTCCGGCACCCCGCCAGGCCATCGTGGTCGAACGGGTCGCGGCCGTCGAGGCCCTGGCCACCGGCCTGCGCAGCGACGAGCGTCGGGTCGGACTACGGCGGACCCGCCGGCCCGACGGGGGACTGGCCCGGGCCGTGGTGGCCTGGGCCTCCGGGGGGAGGCTCGACGCCGTGCTGCGGGACGCGGAGGTGGCCCCGGGGGACTTCGTCCGTAACGTCCGACAGCTGATCGACCTGGTGCGCCAGCTCGCGCAGGTGGCCGAGGAACCGGGTACCCGGTCGAGCGCCGAGCTGGCCATCGCGCTCCTTCGGCGCGGAGTGGTCGGGGCCGACGACCCGGCCGCACTGGGGTCCGCGCCTGGCGACCCGTCACCGTCCTAGTGTCAGACAGGCATGTTCCCCTACGCCGTGGAATCGTTCAGTGCCGAGGAGACCGACATCCTGCGGCGCTACGTCACGAATCTCGACCGGCCGGTCTTCGCGCTCGTGAACCTGCCCGAAGTGGTCAAAGGGGCCCTGTTCGCGCGTTACTCACGGTCACACAAGAGCCTGCGCCGCCTCTTCCTCGACGAGTTCGTCGGTGAGCTGGACATCAGCGGCGACGCCGGCGTGGACGCCACCGTCGGGCTCCGGCGGGCCGAGGAGCTCTACGAAAAGGTCTTCTTCGAGTACGGCGACGACTCCGTCGCCCAGCTGGGCGGCGTGCACCTCGCCTGCGAGCAGGCATCCAACGTCCTGACCAAGGTGCTCGAGTGGGGCCGTCTCATGGCCTACCTCGAGCAGTCCACCCGCTACATCGCCTACAACCAACGCCTGTCGACGGGCCATTACCGGTACTTCCGCGACCCCGGGCTCCTGGACTCGCCGCTCGGAGCCCGGTACGTCGGCGACATGGACCGCATGTTCGACACCTACGGCGAGCTTCTGGAGCAGGCGCAGGCGTGGCTGGCGACCCGGCACCCGCGCCAGTCAGGCGACTCGGACTTCGTCCACCGCCAGGCGGTCCGGGCGAAAGGCCTGGACGCCCTGCGCGGCCTCCTCCCCGCCGGCTCCCTGTCGAACGTCGGGATCTACGGTACCGGACAGTCCTACGAGATGCTGCTCGTGCGGATGCGCTCCCACCCGCTGCCCGAGGCACGGGTCTACGCCGACATGATGCTGGACGAGCTGCGGAAGGTCATCCCGTCGTTCCTCCAGCGCGTCGACCGGGCCGACCGCGGCGGTGCCTGGGGTGACTACCTCGACACCACCCGGACGGACACGGCACGGGTGGTCGGGGAGCTGCTCGGCGACCTGGTCGAGTCCGGCGACGACAACCCCCACGGGCCGTCGGGACGGGCGACCGTGGAGTTGCTGGACTTCGACCCCGACGGCGAGGACAAGGTGGTGGCGGCCGTCTGCGCGCCGCGGACCACCCGACCAGAGTCGGAGGTGTTGGACCGGGTCCGGCTGCTCGGCGCCGAGGAGAAGCGCACGATCCTCCGGGCCTACGTGGGGGAGCGCTCCAACCGGCGTCACCGTCCCGGCCGTGCCTTCGAGCGTACGGACTACCGGTTCGACGTGGTCACCGACTACGGGGCGTTCCGCGACCTGCAGCGGCACCGGATCCTCACCATCGAATGGCAGCCGCTCGGTGCGGCGTTGGGCTACGACGTGCCCGACGCGGTGGAGGAGGCTGGGCTCACCGAGCGCTACACCGCATCACTCGAGCGCTCGCGCGAGCTCTTCGAGGCCCTGGCGCCGACGTTCCCCGACCAGGCGTCCTACGCCGTCGCGCTGGCCTTCCGGATCCGTTACACGATGCAGATGAACGCCCGCGAGGCTATGCACCTCCTCGAGCTGCGCTCCGGTCCACAGGGGCACCCCAGCTACCGGTGGGTGGCCCAGGAGATGCATCGACAGATCGCCCAGCGGGCGGGCCACCGGCTGTTGGCCGAGGCCATGTCCCACGTCGATTACGGCGCCGAGGACCTCGAACGCCTGGAGTCAGAGCGGCGTGCCGAGCGGCGGAGGCATTCGGTCGCGGTGGCCACGGAACCGGCAACGTCCTGAACAGGGACGATCCGCAGATACCCAGGTCAGGGACCACTAAACACACTTGACGGCACACCGGCCACGTGGCCTATTGTGCGGCCAGTCC